>CAZRNT010000194.1:0-1503 GCA_964601525.1 uncultured Erysipelothrix sp. | reverse complement strand
ATGTTTAAGAATCTCTTTGCTCTCATCAACACTCAATGCTTCAGACCAAATAGTTTTTTTCTCTTTTAAAGAATACAAGTTAGCTCCATTATACGAAATTAGATATCCATCATAACGATCCATTTGTAATTCTTGAGCAAATCGATATAAACCAGGATTTGGACGTCCTGAGGCCAAAACTAAACGAACACCTTGTTCTTGCAATTTCATCAAAGTGCTTTTGGTTTTACTCGCTATAAGTTTATTTGAATTTAATAAAGTACCATCCATATCCATTAAAATCATTTTATAATCCATGTTATCACCTAAGTCTAGTATATCAAGTTTTAAGGCATTTTATTATACCATTTAAATTGCATTGATACATTGATTGAAATGTTTTACTAGTATATTATTTAAGTAGCCAAGAAGGAGAACTCGTATGAAACTTATCATTGAAGATTTACATAGAAGTTTTGACCAGCACCATGTTCTACAAGGAATTAATTACACATTCGAAAAAGGAAAGATTTACGGATTACTTGGAAGAAATGGTTCTGGTAAAACAACCCTTTTCAATTGCATTAGCAAAGAGATCGATTATCAAGAAGGAAGAATTTATTTTGATAATGAGAAAGATGTTATTAATCAAGATGTAGGATTTGTATATACCAATCCCATGCTACCTGATTTCATGACTGGTTTTGAATTCTTAACATTCTTTTCCGACATTCATCAAGACAAAGGACTAAATCGCGATAATGTTCACGAATACTTTGATCGTATTCAGTTCAAAACAGATGATCGTCACCGATTAATTAAAGATTATTCCACAGGAATGAAAAACAAATTACAAATGCTATGCTTAATTTTAATTCAACCTAAAATACTACTACTTGATGAACCACTAACCTCATTTGACTTAGTAGCATCTATGGAAATGAAAAAAGAACTTATAAAGATTAAAGACTCATGCATTATGATTTTATCCACCCATATTCTTCAAATCGCTACTGATATTTGTGATGAAATTATCATTCTTCACCAAGGTAAATTAGAAAAGATTGATAAGACCGATTTAAGTAATGAAGAATTCGAAGATGAAATTATGGAGAAACTGCAAGATGAGCGAATTTAAACAAATTTCACAAATAAAAAATCGCAGCAATCTTAATAAATTATTTTACTATCTACGTAAATTTTTCATTACGAAACCATTTGTTTCACCTTATATTTATATGAATTATAATTTTAAAGACAAAAGTTCAAATGTATTTAAAGTATTCTATTACTTAAAAAAGATTCTCTATAAATTTATTTATCTTTTATTCATTATGCTTATGGCTTCAGTATTAAGTGAAGCAAGTAAAAACATCAATTTTATTAATAATTTATCAATTTTAAAACTAAGTCACATTAATATATTCTTTGCTCTTTGGACAGCTTTACTCTTTTGGGGAAATTACAAATCTAAATTATTAAGCTACGATGAGTTTAAAGATACTTTAGTCTTTTCCTTTCAAA
>CAZRNT010000193.1:0-1535 GCA_964601525.1 uncultured Erysipelothrix sp. | reverse complement strand
AAACTTTAAGATATCATAAAGACTCTATAAATAACGCTTTAACTCATAAATATTCAAATGGAAAACTTGAAAGAACAAACAATTTAATTATTGTGAAGAGTGGAGAGCAATCAAACTATATTAAATTTGAAATTTCAAAAACTTAATCAATTATTTAAAATCTTTATTGAAAAAAATCTAGCATATTTTTGATACGTAGGAATTCTTCTTGTTACTTTTTCTCTACTAGGATATCAACATTTAAATTCTAAAAAAAATTGCGAGAAAAACAACGTTTATAATTAATTTTTTTAAGTTATATTTTTTGTGACAAATAAATTTGATTATTTTTACCTATAGTAGAAGTACCACATAGTTTCTAGATTAATTTCACTTTATATATAGCAATAAATTATAAAATTGAAAAGGTATATAAATTGGTATTAACATCGCTTACATACAGTGACATAAATTTAATTGTCTTAGGAAATGGTATCGGTTTTAAGCGCAAAAAAGATGATGAGAAAGTATTTCCTGTGCAAGTTACGCCAGATATGTTTAAATCTGCTGAAAAAAATCAGGATACGTTTAACTTACCATTTAGAAGAGGAAATGATTTCTATAATAGATATAAAGAGGATATAGCTTTAATGGGTGAATTGGGTTTTAAAACATTTCGTATGAGCATTGCGCTGCAACGCCTGTTTCCAACGGGAACGGAAGAAAAACCATGCCCAGAAGATGTAGAATTTTATCAAAATGTCTTTGCAGAGTGTCATAGAAACGGAATAGAACCTTTAGTAACAATGATTCAATTCATTACGATATTTCAGTTTACCTAACTTAGTGTAAAGAAATATATAGAAGTTTCCGACATCACTTTGAATAATTTAATATACATAATAAAAGACATCACTGCATCACAATGTGGTTGATGTCTTTTTGATTTTATAAGTGAAACATAGCAAATTCATAAAATAAGTTTTAAGTCTTTTAAAAAAAGACTCTAACTGCTGGAGAATTTGCTTGTACAAGAGAAGATGGAGTGAATGTTGTTCCACTAGCAACATTAAAGAATTAAGTCTAAAAACTTATATCTCCAAAAAGAGTTAAATAAACTTAATGATAAGATAGTCGGTTCCAATTAATCTACAAGTTAATATAGATAGAAAGTATTTTGAAAAGTCCAAGGTAGCCTATGTTAATGTGGAGACTTCGATTAAGGGCTACTTACGTCTGACTTATAGTAATCAAAAGGATAATTATTATGAATTATAGTTCCTTATATAAATAGGAAGAGAAGTAAAACGACTCGTTGATCACTTTCATAAAAAACTAGTCCCACATACAGGATGTAGAAAATGTAGACTTTAGAAATTAAAAATTAAAAGATTCAAAACAAATTTTGAAAAGAGTGCAAGATAAACCGAGTAAGTAGTGATAATATTCAACTAACTTCACGGTTTTTCTAGATAAAATAAAAAATACGAAAGGGGATTGAACGGCATAGTGAAGGATTTGGATTAGAAATTATGGGTTTATATCTTAGCAATGTT
>CAZRNT010000192.1:0-1545 GCA_964601525.1 uncultured Erysipelothrix sp. | reverse complement strand
TCAGTGAAAAAGAAGGTATATTAGAAAAAATAGAAATTCCCACAGATGCGCAAAAAGGTGGAAAAGATATTCTAAATCGTCTTTCAAATGAGATTAGCAAATTGCTTGATAATAAAGTTATTGGGATTGGTGTTGGTACTGCGGGTCAAATTGATAATGATGGTATTGTTAGATCATCAACATCAAACTTTAAAGATTGGGTTGGTACCAATATTAAAAAGGAACTTGAAAAACGCTTTGATCTACCGGTACAGGTAGTCAATGATGTTCAAGCTATGGCTTTAGGTGAGATGATTTATGGTTATAATTACCCACATATGATTTCATTAGCCATGGGTACAGGTGTTGGTGGAGCAATTATCAACAATGGTAAACTTTATCGCGGAACTAATGGTTCAGCAGGTGAAATGGGTCATGCTAGTTTAGTACCTTTTGGAAAGCCATGTCCTTGTGGTAATCAAGGATGTTTAGAAACTTATGTTTCTGGTACAGCGATTGAACAACACTATTTTGAACTAAGCGGTGAACATAAAAAAGGTAAGGATATTTTTAAGGAAGAGGATGAATACTCTAAGATTGTAGTTGCAGACTTCTTGAAATATTTAAATGTTGCCTTAGCAAATATTGCGAATACCTTTGCCCCTGATGCTATTGTTTTAAGTGGTGGTGTTGTTGGTTCCTTGGATCGTTTTATGGATAAAATTCAAAAAGATGCTCAAGAAACTGCTCTTGCGGCTAATAAAGATGTGAAAGTATTACAATCAAAATTACTAAGTGATGCTATGATTCTTGGTGCTGCAAGTACAATATTTACAGAGATTTAATAATCACATTACTAGTATAAAAAAGAATCACTCCTTATAATGAATTTATAAAGGAGTGATTTTTTAATGCAAATAACAAGAAAAGGTGTACCAACAACAATCGAAGGAAAACAAATTCAAGTCAATGATTCATTACCTGAATTTGAACTTGTTGATCGCGATGGAAAAACTTTAAGCAATAAAGATTTTGAAGGAAAAAATTTATTAATTTCTGTTTATCCTGATATCAATACTTCAGTTTGTGATCGTCAAACAAGAAAGTTTTTTGAATTAGCAAGTGATATAAAAAACTGTGATGTTTTAAACGTTTCTAATAACAGTTTAGAGGAATTAAATGAATGGTGTGCTACTAGTGGACTTGATGTTTATATGCTTAGTGCACAGGACGAAAGTTTTCAAAACGGATTCGGATTATGGATGCCTGAATTCGAAGTATTAGCTCGATCAATTTTTGTATTTGATGATAAAGGAATTCTAAAATACAGTGAAATTGTTCCTGATATGGCTACTGATCCAGATTATGAGAAAGCTATTGAGGCAGCCAATAACTTGTAAAAATATTATTCCATTAGAAGAAATTTTATCAAGCCCATATACAACTAGAAAAGAAACTCAAATTAAAATTATTTGAGTTTCTTTTTCATCTTATTAAACAAGTATTCATAACCCAATTCATTGATGTGTAAACCATCTGAATAGTATTCTTCCTTGACACTTCCAT
>CAZRNT010000191.1:0-1562 GCA_964601525.1 uncultured Erysipelothrix sp. | reverse complement strand
TGTTTATGTCTAGAAGACGAAATAAAAAACCTATATCAACGGGGATGAGAGTATTTAATTTCTTCAATTATTTTTTCTTTATATTATTGGGGATTACAACACTGTTTCCGTTTTTAAACCTTCTGGCGAAGTCATTCTCAAGTGAGAGTGCATTGATATCAGGAAAGGTACATATATTCCCAGTTGGATTTCAAACCGGGACATATAAGTTTGTATTAGGTAATCCACAGTTTCTAAATGCTTTCAAAGTTTCGATTTTTATAACTTTGGTGGGTACATTATTTGGATTGATTATGACAGTCTTAATATCCTACCCATTGTCTAAAAAACGCCTACGTGGACGAAGTGGAATACTGTTATACTTTGTATTTGCAATGATCTTCAATGGTGGTTTGATTCCAACTTATCTTGTTATGCAAAAATTAAAATTGATTAATAACATATGGGTTTTAATTCTTCCAACATTAGTTAATGTTTACAACATGTTGATAATGAAGAACTACTTTGAATCATTACCAGACAGTATTGAAGAATCTGCAAAGGTTGATGGAGCATCTAACTTTAGAATTTTACTTCAAATAATGCTACCATTAGCTAAGCCAGTATTGGCTACCGTTGCTTTGTTTATAGCTGTTGCTCATTGGAACAGTTACTATAACGCAATGATTTACATAACTAGGGTTGACTTGAAACCACTACAGCTCTATCTCAAAGAGTTAGTGAGTGCGACAAAAAACACATTGGATCAGGCCGGATATGAGCCTGATATAGACGGGATGTTTAACTCATCGCCTGAAGCAGTACAAGCAGCATCCATCATTTCTGCTACAGTGCCGATATTAGTTGTCTATCCTTTCTTACAAAAGTATTTTGTTAAGGGAGTATTAGTGGGGTCAGTGAAAGGATAAAAGGAGGAAATATGAAGAAATTTACAAAATTATCAGGAATAGTGCTCTTAAGTGTATTATTACTTGTTGTTTCTGCTTGTCAGAAGACTGACGAAGTAGATAATGGTGAAAAACCAGTACTACGTCAATTAGGTTTCCAAAGAAACTTCGATCCAAATGAGGATCCAGTTGCTAAACTTCTAGAAGAAGAAACAGGATATAAGGTGGAGTATGAAATACTTCCAATGGAAAATTATGACGATAAACTTAATCTAATGATGGGGAACAAGGAAGAAATTGACATAGTTAAAATGACGGGTTCTCAGTACCATAAATTAGCTGCTGAAGGTGCATTAGAACCACTCGATGATTTATTGAAAGAACATGGACAAACATTATTAGATGTTAACGATGAAGCAAGCTGGGAAGCAGCTAAAATCGATGGAGTAGTTTATGGTATTCCAGAAAGAGCTCCACGTCCATTTGTTGGTGATGCATTAGGTATCCGTAAAGATATTCTTGATGAAGTTGGTATGGAAATGCCAACAACATTAGATGAATTCTACGATCTACTTGTTGCTATTAAAGAAAGAACAGATTATATTCCAATGACAGGATTTAAACCAATTATTCATCAAATTAGTGGTGCATTTGGATTTAACGCTCAATGGGCAG
>CAZRNT010000190.1:0-1590 GCA_964601525.1 uncultured Erysipelothrix sp. | reverse complement strand
ATGAGTCAATGCGACAATCTTTAGCTGCGAAAGCATTCGCTATGACCGCTAGATATGATGTGATGATTGCGGATTATTTTGCCAAAGATAATTTCCCTAAAACTATATCTTTAACTTATGAAAAGAAAATGGATTTGCGTTATGGTGAGAATCCTCATCAAAAAGCTGCTTATTATGAAAAAGAAATTCTTAATGAGTTTAAGCAATTGCATGGTAAAGAATTATCTTTTAATAATATTAACGATATGACCAAGGCTTTGCAAAGTCTTAGTGAGTTTAAAAGGCCAAGTGTAGTGGCGATTAAGCATGCGAATGCTTGTGGAATTGCCAGTGCAGATACGATAGAGGATGCATTTAGGAAAGCTCGAGCTGTTGATCCTGAATCAATCTTTGGTGGCATTATTGCTCTAAATCGTGAATTGAATTTAGAAACAGCTACAGAGATGTCTTCAATGTTTTTAGAACTGATTGTCTTTCCATCGATTAGTGAAGAAGCCTTTGCTTTATTGACTAAGAAAAAGAATTTGCGTCTCATTGAATTTCCTAATCTATTAGATTTTAAAATGAATGCTTATGAGATTAAAGATGTGATTAATGGTGTTTTAGTTCAGGAAAGAGATCAAGTCTTATTGAATGATGAACTTGAGGTAGTGAGTGAAAGGCAAGCAAGTCAAGAAGAATTGGACAGACTTATGTTTGCGTGGAAGGCTGTGAAGCATTTGGATTCGAATGCGATTGTGATTGCAAAGGATGAAATGACTATAGGTTTAGGACATGGTGAGGTTAAAAGATTTTGGTCTTGTGAAAAAGCAATTGCACGTTCTGAGTTTGCTCTTGATGGGGCGGTTTTAGCTTCGGATGGTTTCTTTTTTGAGGATACTGTAGAGTATTGTAATCAACATAATATTAAGGCGATGATTCAACCAGGGGGATCAATTCATGATCAGAAAGTTATTGATTTAGCCGATCAATATGACATGCTTTTAGTCTTTACTAAAACACGTCATTTTAAACATTAAGATGAATATTTTAATTTTGGGTTCTGGTGGACGTGAGTCTGCTTTGGAATGGAAACTCAGTCAATCGAAAAGAGTTTCTAAGGTTTTCACTTGTCCTGGAAATGGTGGAAGTCTTAATCCAATTGTAGCTGATTTGTCGAATCATCAAGAAATTATAGATTTGGCGAAAAGATATGAAATTGATTTAACAATTGTTGGGCCTGAAGTCCCTTTGTGTGAAGGGATTGTTGATGCGTTTATGAATGCTGGTCTTAAGATTTTTGGACCGAATAAAAGGGCTGCTTATTTAGAGGCAAGTAAAGATTATTCTAAAGAGTTTATGAATAAATACCATATTAATACCGCAGCTTCTAAAACGTATACAAGTTATGAAAGTGCATGTGCAGAACTTGATTTGTACCAATATCCTTTAGTCTTAAAGGCTGATGGCTTATGTCAGGGTAAGGGTGTTGTGATTGTGCACAATAAAGAAGAGGCGATTGCAAGTTTGCATGCTTTCTTTATTGAAGAAGTTTTTTGCTGAGAATGGACAAAAGGTTATTATTGAAGAGTATTTAGATGGTGATGAGAT
>CAZRNT010000189.1:0-1592 GCA_964601525.1 uncultured Erysipelothrix sp. | reverse complement strand
TTTTTTTTCTATAATATTATGTAATTTGTTATAATCAATATCCTTTTCACATATAACACAAAACAATTTAAGAAAATTTAGGTACTTCCTTTGTCTATCAAAATAACCTTTGATATATTCATTTTAAAGGAGGGTTTTTATGAAAACATTAATTGTATATGCACACCCTTGGGAAGGCAGTTTTAACCACCATGTGTTAGAAGTAAGCAAAGCACATTTCGAAGAAAAAGGAGACACTGTAGATGTTATCGATCTTCACAAAGATAAGTTCGATCCAGTTTACCACCCAGAAGATCTTAAATTATTCGCCAGTGGTGAATATCATGATCCACTCGCTAAAGACTATTCAGATCGTCTAAAAAGCGCCGATAACGTAGTCTTTATTTTCCCAATTTGGTGGTATGGTGTACCAGCAATATTAAAAGGATTCTTTGATAAAGTATTCCTAAATGGCCACACATATCAACAAAATGATAAAGGTGAAATGATTGGCATATTAGATACTAAAAAAGCCATTGCTCTAACAACAGCTCACATCGACAAAGATTCCTTAAGTCAATTCTTAGGAAACCCAGTCGAAACTCTTTATCTAGATGGTATTATGAAACTATGTGGTGCTAAAGAAACAGAATGGATTCACTGTGGTAATGTCCACCTCGAAGAACCAAGAGAAGCATTTATAAAAGAAATTAAAGAAAAGTTATAAAACGAAAAGATAAAACTTTTCGTTTTTTTTATGTTCTGACAATTTTTATGGCTTAGTGTATAATTGATCTAAATCAATATATGGAGGGGATTTCATGAACACACAATCAAATGAACTAATTAAGAGTTTAACTACTTCTCATTTAGATCAAAGTAATTTGTCAGATTATAATTTTCAAACAGAACTTTTAACCAATGACTATACTCGTGGTCTAAAAGTTTTGACACAATTCAGAAAACAACTAGAATCATGCAGTGAATTTTTCTTTTCAGTTGCTTTTATTACAGAAGGTGGACTAAGTGTCATTGCAAACCAGTTAAAGCAAACCGAGAATAAAAATGTTAAGGGTAGAATTATCACATCTAGTTATCTTTCTTTCAACGACCCTAAGGTATATAGAAAACTGTTAACCTATCCCAATATAGAAGTTAGAATTTTCGAACAAAAACCACTACATTCAAAAGGGTATATCTTCAGACATAAAAACTTATACAATTTTATCTTAGGAAGCTCTAATTTGACACAAAATGCTTTAACACAAAACAATGAATGGAATATAAAATTGTCTTCTCTTGAGTCAGGAAAAATAATAAATGATGCGATTGATGAATTCAATAATGATTGGAATAATTCAGTTGTACTAACAGAAGAATGGATTCAAAACTATGAGATAAATTACTCAAAACCAGTTCAAAAAGAAATAAATACAGGTAAAAATATAGTACCCAATAAAATGCAAATCGAAGCTTTAAGAAATCTTGATTCTCTTCGCTCTGAAGGACAAAGAAAAGCACTCCTAGTTTCCTCTACTGGAACAGGGAAAACCTATTTGTCGGCTTTTGATGTTAGAAACTTCAACCCCTCTAGATGTCTTTTTGTTGTTCAT
>CAZRNT010000188.1:0-1593 GCA_964601525.1 uncultured Erysipelothrix sp. | reverse complement strand
CCTGGTTTAAAATCTCTTTCAATCATTTTAGGTCCATTATTTACAGCTTGCCAAGAAGAGGCTGATCCACCTGTAATTACAGCAAGCATATTATTTAAGTTCAATTCTTTTGCCTTTGCATAGGATAATGCTTCAGCAGCTCCGCCAATCGCTCCAGCTATAGCAATCTGATTGGCTAATTTAGCATCTTGACCACTTCCTGCACTTCCCATATAGTTAATTGTTGTTCCTAATTTTTCAAGCAAGGGCAAAACAGATTCAAATACATTTTTATCGCCACCAACCATGATTGACAGGCTTGCATTAATTGCTCCTAAATCACCGCCAGTTACAGGAGCATCAAGCATATTCAAATCATTATTTTTAGCTTCGTTGTAAAGTTCTTTGGCCAGGCTAGGGGAAGAGGTTGTCATATCGATTAAGATAGCACCTTTTTTAGCATTAGGAATAATTGTATTATAGACATCTCTTACATCTTTAGGGTAGCCAACGATTGTAAAGATGACATCCGCGTCTTTAATGCTTTCTTCAATGCTTTCGTAAGCTTTAATTTTTGGCTCAAGTCTTTTGGCTTTGTGAAAACTACGATTATAAGCACTTAACTCATAACCAGCATCGGCTAGATGCATAGCCATTGGAGCACCCATAACTCCTGTTCCTATCCACGCAATTTTTTTCATAAAATATACCTCCTTATATACCTAAACTTTAACATATATAGATTTAAACATGAAACAAATCTATTCTAGTATCTTGCTAAGATTTATAAATGTCCTGTAGAATAAATAAATTTCAAGGATTCTTACTTATGACTTGTCACTTAGTTCTATCTATGGTATTATTAAGAAGCTTTATTTCTAGGCTCGTGGGATCCTCATCCTTTGCTTGGATATAAAGGACTAGAAAATAGGAGGAAACAAGATGTTAAGTAAAGAAGAAAAACAAGCAATTATTAAAGAATATGCTCGTGAAGAAAATGACACAGGTTCAGTTGAAGTACAAGTAGCTGTATTGACTGCTGAAATTAATCGTTTGACAGAACATATGAAAGTTCATAAAAAAGACTTCCACTCAAACCGTGGACTTCTTAAAAAAGTTGGACGTCGTCGTAATTTATTAAAATACTTACGTAACGAAGATATTAACCGTTACCGTGAATTAATTACACGTCTAGGACTAAGAAAATAATTAAAAGGAGCACGTGCTCCTTTTTTATATTGTATAATTGTGGTAGTATTGAAGAAGATACAAGAGGTGAACGGATGACTAAGAAAGTGTATACATTAGATTTTTGTGGCCAAGAAATTCAGGTCGAAACTGGAGAATTGGCAAAACAAGCAGCAGGGTCTGTCTTGGTAAGATATGGGGATACTGCAATATTATCAGCAGCAACCGCTAGTAAGAAAGCAAAAGACTTGCCGTTTTTTCCATTAACAGTAATTTTCGAGGAAAAATTATATTCTGTTGGGAAGATTCCGGGAGGATTTTTACGTAGAGAAGGACGTCCTAGTGAGCATGCAACGCTTACTTCAAGATTGATTGATAGAACCATTCGTCCTTTATTTGCGGATGGATTTAGAAATGAAGTTCAAG
>CAZRNT010000187.1:0-1615 GCA_964601525.1 uncultured Erysipelothrix sp. | reverse complement strand
AGGGATTCCTACCTTACCACCAAGTTTATGAGCTATAGCATGGTTCATTCCTAAAAATGCATTACCAAATGCCATACCAGCAAGTGTGGAAGCATTATGCATCTTCTCACGAGCTTCAAGATCATCTGCACCATGTTCAACAGTTCTTTCTAAGTATTCAAAGACCATTTTAATTGCTTGAACACATAGTCCATCTGTGTAATCATTGGCAAAGTTTGAAACATAAGCTTCTGTAGCATGAGTTAAGACGTCCATACCTGTATCTGCAGTAACTACTTTAGGTAGATTTTCTGTAAAGATTGGATCAACAATCGCAACATTTGGTACCAATGAGTAGTCAGCTAATGGATATTTCTTATTATTTTCTTCTGTATTAGTAATAACAGCAAATGGTGTAACTTCACTACCTGTACCAGAAGTTGTTGGAATACATACTAATTGAGCTTTTTCTCCTAAATCAGGATATTTGAAAGCACGTTTACGGATATCAACGAATTTTTGTTTTAAATCATCGAAGTTTACATCTGGATGTTCGTAGAATACCCACATACCTTTAGCAGCATCCATTGGTGAACCACCACCCAATGCAATAATTGTATCAGGACGGAAATTCTTCATTAATTCATAACCTTTTTTAACTGTATTTAATGATGGATCAGGTTCAACATCAGCAAACAATTGAACTTGAACTGGATTAGGACGACGACGTAATTGTTCAGTAACAATATCAACAAATCCTAAGTCAACCATTACTTGGTCAGTAACAATGAACACACGTTCGACATCTGCCATTTGTGATAAATATTGTACTGAGTTACGTTCGAAATAAATCTTAGGTGGAACTTTGAACCATTGCATATTGTTTCTTCTTCTCCCTATCTTTTTAATATTTAGTAAATGAATTGCACTTACGTTATCACCAACTGAGTTATGACCATATGATCCACAACCTAATGTTAATGAAGGAATAAATTCATTATAGATATTACCAATACCACCAAATGTTGAAGGTGAATTCCAGATAATACGAATTGCTGGAACAATTTCTCCAAATTTCTCTGATAGACTTGCAGATTTTGTATGAATTGCAGCTGAGTGACCTAAACCATTAAACTCAACCATTTGTTTTGCAAGATCAATACCTTCATCTGAATCTTTTGATTTTAGTACTGCAAGAACTGGTGAAAGTTTCTCTTTAGTAATTGGTTCATTGACACCAACACTGTCACATTCAACAGCTAAGATAACTGTTCTTTCAGGAACTTCAAATCCAGCTTCTTTAGCAATCCAAGATGCATCTTGTCCAACAATATTAGGATTCAATACAGCTTGAGCATTTTCTTTTGGACTTGAAACACCAAACATGAATTTCTCTAATTTTTTCTTTTCAGTTTTATTTACAAAGTAAACACCATATTTCTTGAATTTCTCAACAGCATCTTTATAAATAACTTCATCAATAATAACACCTTGCTCTGAAGCACAGACCATTCCATTGTCAAATGATTTTGATAAGACAATATCATTTACTGCTTGATCTAAATTAGCACTTGCTTCAATATAAGCAGGCACGTTACCAGCACCAACACCTAATGCAGGTTTACCACATGAGTAA
>CAZRNT010000186.1:0-1624 GCA_964601525.1 uncultured Erysipelothrix sp. | reverse complement strand
TAAGAGAACCAGGATATGAGGATAAGGAAACAATTAAAAGTGGAAGTCTTGCAGCTGCTAGGGGTGGTTTCACAAGAATTTGTGCAATGCCTAATACGAATCCGGTGATTGATTCTGTTGAAAAAATGCATGAAGTTGAAAAAATCATTGAGAAGGATGCTTGTGTAAAGGTTCATCAAATTGCTGCGATTCATAAAGATTTAACAAGCTCTGAACTTGTGGATATTAAAGCAATGGATGCGATTGCGTACAGTAATGATGGTAAAGGTGTGCAGTCAAGTGATGATATGTATTGGGCAATGAAGGAATTAAAAAAGCATAATAAAATGTTAATTGCTCATACAGAGGATGAGTCATTGTTGTTTGATGGTGTCATGCATGAGGGAATTAAAAATAAAGAACTGGGATTAAAGGGAATTATGTCAGCGGTTGAGTCGGTACAGGTTGCTCGTGATATTTTATTAGCAAATGAGACAGGTGTTGCTTATCATATTTGTCATGTTTCGACTAAGGAAAGTGTTGAGTTAATTAGGATGGCTCATCGTTTAAATATTGATGTGAGTGCTGAGGTTACAGCTCATCATCTTCTTTTGTCAGAGATGGATGTTTTAGAAGATGATGCAGTTTATAAAATGAATCCGCCTCTTAGAGGGGTTGAGGATCAAAGAGCCTTATTAAGTGCAGTTCAAGATCGTAGTATCGCTATTATCGCAAGTGATCATGCACCTCATACCAAAGAGGAAAAATCACATGGATTTAATGGAAGTCCTTTTGGAATCATTGGTAGTGAGTTGACCTTTCCACTTCTTTATACACATTTGGTTTTAGAAAATAAATTAACACTTTTTGATTTACAAGAATTAATGAGTATTAATCCTGCGAAACGTTTTAATTTTGAAAATAGTTTTATTAAAGAGGGTATGCTTGCGGATTTGGCTGTCTTTGATTTGAAGAGTAGAAGAAAATCTTGCTTGGATGATTTAGCTTCTAAGTCACAAAATACTCCTTTTTTAAATCAAGAGCTTCAAGGATATTGTGATATGACTTTAGTTGATGGAAAAATAGTTTGGAGAAGAGCATAATGATGAAAAATATATTAATAATTGCTTCGGGTCCTTCTGTAATTGGTCAGGGTGCTGAGTTTGATTATTCTGGAACTCAAGCTGCTATTGCGCTTAGAGAATTGGGTCATAAGATTGTTGTGATTAATTCTAATCCGGCAAGTATTTTAACGGATCAAGATATTGCGGATTCAGTTTATATTGAGGATATTAATCTTGATAATATAGTTTCCATTATTAAAAGAGAAAATATTAATGCTATCTTGGGTAATTTTGGGGGACAAACTGCTTTAAATATGGTCTTAGAAATGCATGAGCATGATATTTTTGCAAAGTATAATCTTGACTTATTGGCTAATTCGATTGCAACGATTAGAAGGGCTGAGGATCGTGAGAAGTTTAGGGATTTATTGAGAAAAATTGATGAGCCGTTTATTGATTCGATGATTGTGAATAATGAGGAAGAGGCAATGGCTGCGCTTGATGTGCTTGATTTTCCTTTAATTATTCGTCCGGCTTATACTCTAGGTGGTACTGGGGGTGGACGTGTTAATAATCTTGAA
>CAZRNT010000185.1:0-1649 GCA_964601525.1 uncultured Erysipelothrix sp. | reverse complement strand
TACAACGTTGCTATCCTGTTCAATCGAACCTGAATCACGCAAGTTTGAAAGTTGCGGTGTTTGGTTAGCGTTTACTTCTCGATTGAGCTGTGCTAATGCAACAATCGGAACGTTATACTCATTTGCTAATTTAGCTACAAGAATTCCAACATCTTTCCCTAGGTAACGATGAACATGGTGGTGAGAGTCTATATGACTTAAACTTAAGCCAGAACTCATAAATTTTTCTATCTGCGCTCTAAATTCAGCTTCAAGCTCTGTAAGTGATAAATCTTGGGGAATATTTTGAATTCGACGATGAAACATTCCTGAATCATCGACAAGTGTCGTAACGCTTTCTTGATCTAATAGAGGTTTTCGATAAGTAAGTGCTAAATGTAATCCTACAGCTTTGATCCCTTCTTCATTTGCTCTTTTAACCGCATAGTCAAAATGAGGTGAGTTTACTAGCATAGAAGTGTCTGTGACTAAACCATCTTTCATTGAGCGGATAATACCTTCTGTAACACCTGGTGTAGAGCCAAAATCATCTGCTTTAATAATTAGTTTCATAAATTATTTCTCCTTTAATTTGTCCTTTTATTTTTAACGAATGCTTGCCATGTAATAATATCCATATCGTATTTATCAAAATAAGTCGATTTTGATACTACTTCATCTTCATCAAAAGCTTTATAATAATCTTCAATTTCACTCATAGCAATACCATTAATATTATATTCCTTCTCATTGAACTTATCCTTTAAAATTACTTTTTCTAAAATTTTCTCTACGTCAATTTTACTTAATACGGTAAACCTATTTTTAGGAAGAGGTTCCTCATTGACAATTTTTATGTAAAGTTCATCCATCAATAAAGGCAAACGAATCATCAGCGTTTCTACTTCCTTATATTGCTCCATGTATTTTTTTATTTCAATGAGTTCTTCTTTAAACAACTGCTCTTCATTATAAGTTTCTATAAAGATAATTTTATCTAAAATTGCTTCAACACTAATATCAATCAATCGTTTATTAAGATCTCTTAATTTATAATTAAAATCATCAAAAATTATAATTTTTTTATCCATTAGTTGATCTAATAGACTATCATATGAATCATGTAAATCTAAATCACTTACAAATACATAATCTGACTCTGATTGATTGAGTTTGTTTTTTAAGTCCTTAAACATATATTACCTCTTTCCTTTCTTTTATTCTAACATGAAGGCTAGTAAATTACATTCTAATCATTAAAAAAAATGATAAAAAACTTTCTTAAAATTATGGTATATACCATTGTTTATTTCATTTACTTTTGTTATCATTATAAGGAACAGAAAGTGAGGTTTCTATGATTATTGTTAATAGTGCACTTATGCAAAATCAAATTATTGAAATTTTAGAAAACATAAAGGAGCCAAAATATAAATTTATTAAAAAGAACGGAATAAGATTATATTTTGAAACAAGTATGGAAGATTTAGATGAAGCATCTAAAATTGCTAAAGCGTCAATTAAAGAAAAACCAGAGGCAGCTGCATTGTTCTTCTCTGTAGTACCGGCATAAAAAGGGGCTGTAACGAAATAGAGTCTAAAATTTAGTCTCTATGAGCGACAGCTCCTTTTTTATATACCTTAATATATTTTTATTGTAAATATTAAAA
>CAZRNT010000184.1:0-1650 GCA_964601525.1 uncultured Erysipelothrix sp. | reverse complement strand
TCTTTGAAAAATCATACAATACATAATTATTATCACCATAAGCAAAGTAATACTCAGATCCAGAACATGTATGAAGTACATTAAGTGATAATTCTTTCTTTAAAGAGAAAAGCTCCTCTAAATTTACAGAATAAATTGATTTATTCGTGTTCAGTTTATTCAAAGCAAATAATTCTTCTGCCTCATATGGATCCATGTCAAATGGAACATGGAAAAGCATATCCATCCCATCCACATTTTTTATAAAATAATTATTTGAACTCAACCAAGAATTTTTAAGTCTTCGCTCAAAAATTTCATATTTAGTATTTGTAGAAATATCATACAAATAAAGAAAATCCTTTTCCGGATTATATTCCCAAGTTTCATCATATGTAAAAGCTTCTTCACTATTACGCAAAAGAACATAATTTCGATTTAAAAATAAAGATTCTTCATTAATTGTTTTTAAATCTAAGATTAAAAGTTCATCCTTCAGATTATAAATTCTATGTGTAATTTGATCGTCTTCTTGCACTGAATAAGCAATGTTCTCTAAATCAATCATCGTAAAGTTAACATATGCATTCTCATTTTTTTCAAATGCATACACTAAATCAAGTTTAGACGTAACGATATCATAGAAAAATACTTCAGACTTTAACGACTCACTTTTAGATAAAACAATTTTATTTTTTTCAAAATACAAATATTGCATTTGTTCATCATGAATAAGGTTTACTGCTTCTTTACTTCCTCTAAAATCAACAATCTTTAATTCATTGCCATTTATATTTTTAATTTCCATTAGATTTTTCCTCATATATTCTATCCTCAAAGAAAACAGCGATTCCATCCTCATCATTTGACGGACAAATAAAATCTGCTATTTGTTTTAAATCCTTTACGGCATTTTCCATAGCTACCGCTGTACCCACTGCATTTAATAAACTCATGTCATTCATTCCATCACCAAAAGCAACAGCATCTTTTTTAGCAATATTTAAATGATCCGCTAAAACTTCAAAAGCCTTACCTTTATCAGCATGCTTAGAAGTGTATTCAAAATAAACAGGACCTGTAAAGCCACATGTATGAAGACTTGCGAAAGGCTCTTGCATTGCCTCATAATTTTTCTTTAAATAATCTTCATCACCTGCCACAAGAATTTTAAACAAAGGACTGTTGACAAAATCTGAAAGATCTTGCTGTTCACAAAGTTTAAAATTTCCACCTCGAGATTCGTATTCAATAATATTAACTTTTTCACCATTGCTTATGACGATATTATTAAAGACATCTTCAACATACATGTACTCATCATCATTAATCATTGGTATTACATTAAAGTCTTTTAAATGTTCAAGAATCTTTTTACTCTCATCAACACTCAAAGCTTCAGACCAAATAGTTTTTTGCTCTTTTAATGAGTACAAGTTAGCTCCATTATATGAAATTAAATAGCCATCATAGCGATCCATTTGTAATTCCTGAGCAAATCGATATAGACCAGGATTCGGACGTCCAGAAGCCAAAACTAAGCGAACACCCTGCTCCTGTAATTTCATCAGAGTGCTTTTAGTTTTACTCGCTATAAGTTTATTCGAATTTAATAGAGTACCATCCATATCCATTAAAATCATTTTATAATCCATGTTATCACCTAAGTCT
>CAZRNT010000183.1:0-1650 GCA_964601525.1 uncultured Erysipelothrix sp. | reverse complement strand
TGATAAATTGATCCTGATAATTAACAGAATCAGAGATGTCTTCGCTTTTATGGTAGGTAACGTAGATTGGAAAGGTATTATGTTTGAATCGATAGCCATAAACAGTACCTTTTTCATCATTATCCCAATTAAATAAACGACACATATCTTTTTTTGTATATTTTTCAAAAAGTACCATTTTAGAAGATTTAATAGTATTTGTATATTTGTTTTTATGATTGAGTTTGGCTAAATCAATCACTTGCTGAATATGATCTTTAAAGACTGAATTAGTCATTATGGATTTATATATTTTTGAATTGAAGGAAACTTTATAATCACTGAAATCAATAATTGGGATTGAACCATATTTTTTAATATCTGTTTTTACAAAGAATTCCAGAGTAAAGATTCTTTTTAGAGATCTTTCAATATTCTTGTCCTTACAAATTTCCTTGTATCTTTCCAAACTAATACTGCAATTATTTTTCATTAGTGATTCAATTAAATAAATTTCTTCAAGCCTCATACCATTGGAAAATTCTAAAGTTAAGAAAGTAAGCACTTGGTTTTCGTACGTGCTTAACGCAATGTGATTCTTTTTTTCGACACGTTCTAAAAACAAACTATAATTGGAGAAATCTTTATGTTCAAAAATGACTTGCGGTTCAATTGAATTGTAATTGATAAAATCGGTTAATTTAGGTGTTTTCCCAATTTTGTTTTTTAATTGGGAATATTGTTCTTGAAGGTGTTTAATTGTGGAAAAGTTTTGCTTATTAATGGATTGATATATTCGTTCTTTACTTATCTCGTCAAAATCAATGGTTGAAGCTCCTGGTAAGCTGGAGGTTCCTTCGATAAGAAATTCCTTAATGGTATTTTTATTATATGTTTTGTCGCCAGATAGCGCGATAGGAATAAAGAAGTTATTGTCGTAATTACCAATAAAATCTAATATTACAACGTAATCTTTATTATTTTCTTTTCTTAAACCTCGACCTAGCTGTTGTACAAAAATAATAGCTGATTGAGTGGGTCTTAGCATTACAATCTGATTAATTTCTGGAATATCAATTCCTTCATTAAATATGTCTACTGTAATAAGATAATCTAAATCTCCATCAATTCTAGTTAATCTATCGATTGCTATTTCTCTTTCAAATTGGGTGTTTTTACCGGAAAGAGCAAGAGTTCTTAAGCCTTTGTTATTGAGTTTGTTTTGTAATTCTATAGCTTCATCATTTCTACTAACAAAAATTAGACCGCATAGCTTATCACCAGAGTATCCATAGTATTCAGCTTTTTCTATAATATGATTAACTCTTTCATCCGCAATTAATAAATTAAAATCACTAAAATCAGATACGATGTGATTATCACTAGTAATATCATTTATACCAAAATAATGAAAAGGGCAAAGCATGTCTTCTTTTAATGCATCTTGGAGTCTTATTTCATATGCAATATTATAATCAAATAGCTTAAAAATATCATAACTATCAGTTCTTTCGGGAGTTGCTGTCATACCAAGTAAGAATTTAGGATTAAAATAATTGATTATTTTCAGGTATGATTTAGCTCCTGAGTGATGCGCTTCATCAATGATAATATAATGATAAATTGTCAAATTAAGTGCAACACCTATTTTCCATAAAGTATTTCTTTAGG
>CAZRNT010000182.1:0-1680 GCA_964601525.1 uncultured Erysipelothrix sp. | reverse complement strand
GAATGGGTTCATTAAGTGCTATGAAACGTGGTTCAAGTGATCGTTATTTCCAAGGTGGCGTTTCAGAGCTAAATAAACTTGTTCCAGAAGGTATTGAAGCAACAGTTCCTTACAAAGGTAGTATTCGAGATGTTGTATACCAAATGATGGGTGGAGTACGTTCAGGAATGGGATATTGTGGATGTGCAAGTATCGAAGATATGCACTCAAAAGCACAATTTGTTAAGATCACTGGAAATGGCTTAACAGAAAGTCACCCACATGATGTTGATAATGTAAAAGAAGCACCAAACTACAAAGGATAGGTGAATAAATAATGAAGCAAGATATGATTGTTGTAATTGATTTGGGTAGTACAGAAAATGCGGACATTGCACGTTTTATAAGAAAACATTCTGTATATAGTGAAGTATTACCCCATGATATTAGTAAAGAAGAATTATTAGATAAAAACAATATCAAAGGAATTATTCTAAATGGTGGAATGAATCGAAATGTTGATGGAACAAATGTTGTTGTTTCTGATGATTTATATACTTTAGGTATTCCTGTAATATCAATTGATTATCCAGAATCAAAAGCAGAAGTTAAATACGATGCAATTCCAAGTGAAGACATTTTAGAAGCATTTATCTTTAATGAATGTAAAGCTGAACCAAGATGGAATGCTCAAAACTTTATTGAAGCAGAAGTCAAAAGAATTCAAGATGAAGTGCAAGATAAAAAAGTTTTACTTGCACTATCAGGTGGAGTAGACTCATCTGTAGTTGCTGCATTATTAATAAAAGCCATTGGCAAGCAACTTGTTTGTGTTCATGTTAATCATGGATTAATGCGTAAAAATGAATCAGAAAGTGTTGTTGAGGTTTTTGGAAAAGATCTTGGTGACAATTTAATTTATATTGATGCAAGTGAGCGCTTCTTAAGTAAATTGGAAGGCGAAGCAGATCCAGAGAAAAAACGTAAAATCATTGGTAATGAATTTATCGCAGTATTTGATGAAGAAGCAAGTAAACTTAATGGCATCGACTATCTAGCTCAAGGTACAATTTATTCAGATGTTATTGAAAGTGGAACTAAAACATCTAAAGGAGTTAAATCTCATCATAATGTTGGTGGATTACCTAAAGACATGCAATTTAAATTAATTGAGCCAATGGCCCAATTATTTAAAGATGAAGTTAGAGAATGTGGAATTGCTTTAGGACTTCCTGAAAGTATGGTTTATCGTCAACCATTCCCTGGTCCAGGACTAGGAGTAAGAACACTTGGAGCAATAACTAAAGAAAGACTACATGCTGTAAGAGAAGCAGACGCAATTTTACACGAAGAATTTGTACGAGCAGGTCTTGATAAAAAAGTTTGGCAATACTTTACTGTAATACCAGAATTTAAATCAGTAGGGGTAAGCGATGGTCATCGTACCTATGAATACCCAATCATTCTTAGAGCTGTCAATACAGTAGATGCTATGACAGCAAGTATCGAACCTATAGAATATGAAGTTTTAAACAGAATTGTTGATCGTATATTATCAGAAGTAGATAATGTTAACAGAGTACTTTATGATCTATCTCCCAAACCAGTTGCAACGATTGAGTGGGAGTAGTAGCACATTGGTTATTTGAAAACACGAAAACCCACTGTTTAGTGGGTTTTTCTCTTGTCTATTCTGGGAAT
>CAZRNT010000181.1:888-1693 GCA_964601525.1 uncultured Erysipelothrix sp. | reverse complement strand
ATTGTTCATATCCATTTTGTAGATGGTAATCCTACCGGTCACCTTGCTTGGGGAGATGGAGAACGAGATATGTCTAAAGATATAGCTATACTTAAAAAATATGGCTACTCTAATTATCTTTCATTAGAAAATGCAACAAGTAGATATTTTATGAACCCCAAAGATACAGACATACAAAATTTAAAAAGCTTTGAAATAAATGGAGGCAAAATATGAGACATTATATTATCGCAAGTCATAAAAAATTATCAGAGGGTTTCTATTCAGCTCTTAAAGAGATTATAGGTGATATTACAAACACATCAATTATCACAGCTTACGTAGAGGAGGTAGATTTAAAAGAAGAAGTAGAAAGGGTCATGAGTGAAATACCCATGGATCGGGAGATTGTTGTCTTTACAGATATATATGGTGGAAGTGTAAATAATGAATTTATTAAATATCTTGGTAAAAGACAATTTCATTTGATAGCTGGAGTTAATCTCCCGTTAATTATGACAGTTATGCTTTCAACTGAAGGATTTCTCGATGCTAACAAGATAGTTGAAATGATTGAAGAATGTAGGTTAGGGATGAGATATTGCAATTTAGATTTACTAGAGGAAGCAGAAGAAGATGACTTTTGAGGAGGTAAAAAATGATTGTTTTATGTAGAGTAGATCACAGGTTATTGCATGGTCAAGTTGCATTTTCATGGACGAATGCTGTGGGTGCAGATTCAATTTTGATTGCAAATGATGATGTAGTTAATGATGAAATGTGGAAGACAACGTTACGATTGGCGAAACCAAGCAATACTAAGCTG
>CAZRNT010000181.1:0-878 GCA_964601525.1 uncultured Erysipelothrix sp. | reverse complement strand
TTCAAAATATGGAGAAAGCAATTAACTCTATAAATTCTGGAAAGACGGATAAATATCGATTGTTAATTGTGGTAAGAACAATAAAAGATGCCCATAAATTGGCTATGAGTTGTAGTCAAATTAAAAGTATTAATTTAGGGGGAACAAAGAAGGAGGAAGGATATGAGCAAATAAGCAAGGCTATTTTTGTAGGTGATGAGGATATTGCTCTTATAAAAGATTTACAAAATAAGGGTATAGAAGTGGAAATAAGACAATTATCAAGTGATTCAAAGCAAAAAGTACAATTATAAAAAAGGAGAGAAAACATGTTAGAAGCTATTTTAATCGGTTTAGTAGCGGCTTTAGGTGTCTTTGGTGATCAATTAGGTTCCTTATACATCAATAGACCAATTATTCTTGGACCGCTGGTTGGAATTATATTAAAAGATCCCCAACAAGGAATTATTATTGGGGCAACATTAGAATTGTTTTTTATGGGAGCAGTTTCTATAGGAGCATACTTACCACCAGATGTTATTGTAGGTGGAACACTAGCGACAGCTTTTGCAATTTCTATGGGATCTGGAACTGAGGCAGCAATTGCTTTAGCTATGCCTTTGGCTTTAATTTCTTTGGCAATAGGAAATGTATTTAATATTGTAAACTCATTCATTCTAAGAATTTCTGACAAGTCTGCAGCTGAGGGGAATATTTCTGGTGTTAAATTTGCACACTGGTCAATTGGGATGATTACAGTTGTCAGACGATTCTTATTAGTTTTCTTAGGGTTTTATTTTGGTGCTGAGGCAATGTCTGGAGTTATTAATGCAATCCCTGAGCAAATAATTGCTGGAATGGATGCAGCTGCAGGATTGTTGCCAGCTTTAGGGTTTGCA
>CAZRNT010000180.1:0-1696 GCA_964601525.1 uncultured Erysipelothrix sp. | reverse complement strand
ACATTGTTTAAGAGGTAGGTCAATGAAAAATACATATAGAAATGGACAAATTGTCGATGGCGTTATAACGGGGGTTCAACCATATGGAGCCTTTGTAAGCATTGATGAAAATGTTTCGGGTTTAATACATATATCAGAAATATCTGATGATTATGTAAGAGATATAAATTATTATGTACGCCAAGGTGAAAAAATAATTGTTAAGATTATTGATACAAGTGATGGGCTTCAACATTTAAGATTGTCGCTCAAAGCACTTAATTATTCTTCACGAAAACAAAGAATTAATCAAGACTACAAAAGGCCGTTAGTGCCTCCAAGTGATCTTGGGTTTTCGACCTTGGAAAAAGCATTGCCTAGATGGATTAGAGAGAGGAAGGATTCTATGATTAAAGTAGATTTAAGTCATGCATTATTAGAGGGTAATGTACTCGATTATCAAGATGAAGTTAATCGAATTCATACAATGATTCATGAGAAAACAGGTAAAGGTAATGATTACCTGGGATGGGTTGATTGGGCAGAAACTTATGATAGAGATGAGTTTGCTCGTATTAAGAAAAGTGCTAAGAAGATTAGAGAACAAGCTGATGTATTATTGGTTTGTGGTATCGGTGGATCTTACTTAGGCGCTAGAGCAGCAATTGAAATGATTCAAGGACCTTACTATAAAGATGATTTAGAAATTATTTATGTGGGTAATACTTTTTCATCCACATCAATTGTTAGAATCTTAGATTATGTAAAAGATAAAGAAATAGCATGTAATGTTATTTCTAAATCAGGAACAACTACAGAAACTTCATTAGCATTCAGAATGATTCGTCAACTAATTGAAGAAAAATATGGTGAAGAAGCTTCAGATAGAATTTACGTAACTACAGATAAAGAAAATGGTTTATTAAAACCTTTCGCCGATAAAAAATCATATGAAACATTTGTAATTCCAGATGATATTGGTGGTCGTTTTTCAGTGATAACACCTGTTGGTTTACTTCCAATAGCTGCTGCTGGAATTGATATTGATGCATTAATGGATGGAGTGAAAGCTGCAAGTGCAGATTTCAATAATCCAAATCTAGAAGAAAACCCAGCATATGTTTATGCTGTTGTTCGTAGAATGATGGAAAAACAAGGAAAAGATGTTGAGATGTTTGTATCTTATGAACCACATCTATTGTTCTTGGCTGAATGGTGGAAACAACTCTTTGGCGAATCAGAAGGTAAGGAAGAAAAAGGCTTACTTCCTGCAAGTGTTAACTTCTCAACAGATTTACACTCAATGGGTCAATTTGTTCAAGATGGTAAAAAAGTATTGTTTGAAACTGTTGTCTTAGTTGATGAACCACACGAAGACATGTTGGTTCCAGGGGATGAAGAGGATCTTGATGAGTTGAATTACCTAGAAGGTAAAAGTCTTCACTGGATTAATGAACAAGCCTTTAAAGGTACACTTGAAGCTCATGAGGTAACAGGAAATGTACCTAATGTTCTAATTCATATTCCTAAAGCCGATGCATATAATTTCGGTTACACAGTGTATTTCTTCTTTAAAGCATTAGCAATGTCAGTTTACATGTTAGATGTAAATCCATTTGATCAACCAGGTGTTGAAGTTTACAAGAAGAATATGTTTAAGCGTTTAGGAAAAGAATAATAGAAATAAATTTGAAATAAAAAACAACTCTATTGATGT
>CAZRNT010000179.1:0-1698 GCA_964601525.1 uncultured Erysipelothrix sp. | reverse complement strand
ATACTAGCAAAAAGTTACACCTGAGTCAACAAAAACTTGTTAAAAAAGGCATTTCTAAATTTAATAACGTAAAACTTCATAAAAGTGGAGATTATATCATATCTTCGACTACTTTTCCTGCCTATTTTATTAAAGATAAATTTAAAAGAGCAAATATTCAAGCTGAATTAGATTTAAATATTTTTGCAAAATATATTGCTAAATATTTAAACATATCAAAGAGATTTATAGGTCAAGAGCCTTATTGTCAGGTTACAAATCAATATAATAATTTAATGAAGAGTATTTTACCAAAATATGATATTGAAGTAATTGAAATTGAAAGAAAAGACATAGATGGTAAAGCAATAAGTGCCTCATCAGTGAGGGAGCATATAAAGCAATTTGGTGTGACGGAAGAATTAAAAGAACTTCTTCCCTTGTCGACATATGAATTTTTAAAGTCCGAAAGAGCTAGTGATATTATTCAAAAAATAAAAAATTAGTAATTTATATTATGAGGAGGTGCAGTAATGAAGTTAGTAACAGAAGGTTATGCAGGTAGTCTAGAATCAGGCGACTTGTATGTAACAACTAAGCCAAATCCAGATAATGGTATTAAAATAGAAATTGAAAGTATTGTTAAGGTGCAATTTGGAGATTCAATACTTGAAACAGTTAATAATGTTTTAAAAGAATTCGAAATTGATAATGCAATAGTAAATATTAATGACCAGGGAGCTTTAGATAGCGTAATAAAATCTAGAGTACAGGCATCATTATGTAGGTCAGCAAAAATCTCAGAAGTAGATTGGGGGAGGTATTAGAATGAATAAGGAAAGATTAAGAAGGTCATTATTGTATGTTAGTGGAAGTAGTCCAGGATCTATACCTCAAGCTCCATTTTATAAACCAGATTGTATAATATATGACTTGGAAGACTCTGTTAAAGTAACAGAAAAAGACGCAGCAAGATTTTTGATTTTCAATACACTTAAAAACAAAAGACCAGAAAATATTGAAATAATTGTAAGAGTAAATGCTATGGATACTCCTTTTGGTGCTCAGGACCTTGAAGCTATAGTTAGAGCAAAACCTGATGTAGTAAGATTTCCTAAAATAGAAACACCAGAGGATGTAAGGATAGCAGATGAATATATTTCTAAAGTTGAAGAAGAAGCAGGAATTGAGGTTGGAAGCACGCGAATAATCGCAGGTATGGAAACTCATACAGGAGTGTTAAATGCAAGGGAAATAGCTTTAGCAAGTCAAAGAATTCTTGCTATTTCAATTGGAGGAGAAGACTTTACAGCAAGTATGAAAACATCTCGTTCAGTTGAAGGAATGGAAATGTTCTATGCAAGAAATGCAATATTAATAGCTGCAAGAGCAGCTGGAGTACAAGCTATAGATACAGTGTTTTCAGACATTAACAATACAGAAGGTCTAATCGAAGATACTAAAGTAATAAAAAGACTTGGTTTTGATGGAAAGTATTTAATTCATCCAAGACAAGTTGAAGCAGTTAATAATGTATTTACTCCAAGTTTTTAATGGACGGAAAGAATCGCCCATTTCACTGTAAAGTCTATGAACAGTTTCAACGTCACCCATACGATCTCCATATGGAGGGTTGGAAATCATAATTCCAAATTCTTTGTCTGTTTTGAAATCTTTTACAGCTAATTGTTTAAACGTAATATTGTGTGCGACACAGAT
>CAZRNT010000178.1:0-1704 GCA_964601525.1 uncultured Erysipelothrix sp. | reverse complement strand
AAAAAAGTGTTAGTGACATAAGTTGTCACCAACACCAGAATTTGTAGAACCAAAATTAAAAGCATATGATTAAAAAATCATATGCTTTTTGTATGTGAATTTTCTTTTTACATTACAAATACAATTGCTATAAAATGACTCAATGCAGCAAGATTGATAAACACATGCCAAATTGTATGATAATAAGGTCTTTCTTGTCTCATATAAAACCAAGTTCCTATACTATACAATACACCACCTAATACAATAAGGCCTATAAAAAGGGGACTTGTATTTTTAATTAAACTAGGAATTAGTAAGACTGCCATCCAACCCATTACTAAGTAGATTGTAACTGATATTGTTGGCATTGATTTCCTTGATAGTGACTTGTATAGAATTCCAAATAGAACCATTAGCCACTGAATAATTACAATAAACCATCCTAATTTACCACCAATTACATAAAGTGCTATAGGTGTATAGGTCCCTGCAATTGCTACATAAATGAATATATGATCTAAAATTCTGAAAACAAATTTATGTTTAGTATCATAAGCCATCGCATGATATAAGGTGGAACCCATAAACATCATAAACAATGATATAACAAATACTGAATTTGAAGCAGCTAATAATGCACCAGCCTTAATATAACTTCTAACAGCAACATAGGGTAAAAGCCCTAACAATAACAAAGACATAATTCCATGAGTGATAGAATTCGCAACTTCTTCACCCAGTGATAATTTCAACATTTTCTTCATTCCGTGAGTGTCTTTAGACATTTTCTAACCTCACTTTCTATCTCTACAATAATAACACAAAGTAAAGCTCATCAAGTAATTTATGATAAAAAAGACAAATATGCACTGAAATAGCCCAAAAATGACATTAATTCCTTAGAAGAAAATATTTGTTATGTTATAATTAAATATATAATATGGAATTAAATTTTATATACATTTCTCAGAAAAACATATGTTTATTGAAAGGAAGTAGAATTTATGCGTTTTAAACTCCCGAATAAATTAAAAAAGACTATTTTATTATCATCGATTTCATTTTTATTAATCTTATCTAGTGTTGCTTTAGCTAATCCACAAAAAGTAAAAGCAGAAGAAACTTCATCCTCCACTATGAGTGATGAGGCAATGAAAAATACAATTAGAGAAGATGTCGTTCTCGAAGACCTTGGTCCTGACGAAGATCCTACACATACAGGATTTGGTGGAGAAGGTGAAGGGATTCAAAATATTATGAGAAAAATGGCTGCAACTCAAGGCTTAATCAAGTTCAATGGTAGTTTAACTCAAACTCTACAACTATACAATAATTCAACAGGAGGTGGAAGCAGTACCTACTTATCCGCTTCTGTAACATACTCGGGTATTGTACCTTATTATGATCATCAAAATGGACGTTACAAGATAACTATTTCTGGTGCAGAAGGTTGGGTAGATGAAAAACACTTCCAAAAGTCAGAATTATCCAGTAAAATATCGCAAAACCATTTCAGAGTATCTGATGGAAATTTAATTTTTTATTTAGCGAGAGATTTTGATTCTAACTCCTTTGCCCCTACAAGTCTTGGAAAAGCTCCTAGTTATTTAAAGTCAGAAGTTCGTTATTACTCTGTAGACGGGCATTATTTTTACACTAATCTTCAATCAATGATTAGTGACTTAAGAGAAGGTACTAATAAATCCGCAATCAATGCTAAGA
>CAZRNT010000177.1:0-1707 GCA_964601525.1 uncultured Erysipelothrix sp. | reverse complement strand
TACCATCCACTTTTCCTTCTGTCAACACTATTTTCAAACTTTATCACTTTATTTAACTTTTCTTTGATTTATACCCTATTTAAGCACTTTTTTATTAGTTTTCCATTAAAAAAAGCTACTAGGGAAGTTGATTCCCTGCAGCTTTATAAAGATCATACCATTCATCATGACTTAATTTAATTCCACTTGCCTTAGAAATTTTTTCAATTCTATTTGGATTCATCGTTCCAACTAACACTTGAAATTTAGCAGGATGTCTAAGAATCCAAGCAACCGCAATTGCTTCTTTTGAAACATTATGATTTTTAGCAACACGATCTAATTCATCATTTAACTCCTTAAAATCGTCATTATCAATAAACACCGATTCGAAATAGCCACTATAAAACGGAGACCAAGCCTGTAATGTTTGAGAATTCAACCGAGCATATTCCACAATTCCTGCACCACGCATTACACCATGATCATTATTCATATTAACATTGAAACCATGATCAATGATATTAGTGTGCTTCAAACTAAATTGTACTTGATTCGCAATTAAAGGATAATCTAAATCCCTTTGTAAAAGTTCAATCTGAAGCGGTGATTGATTACTCACGCCAAAAGACTTTACCTTACCAGAAGCATGAAGAATTCTAAATGCATCATTAACCTCTGTAGGTTCAAATAAAGTATCTGGTCTATGCAACAATAAAACATCAAGATAATCAACTTGTAAACGTTCTAAAATACCATTTACAGAATTTAAAATATAATCTTTAGAGAAATTAAAGTTACCTTTTTTACTATCAATCCCACATTTTGATTGAATAATAATACTTTCCCTATTAATTCCTAAGTCTTTAATGGCCTGACCGAAGATTTCTTCAGATTTACCCTGACCATAAATATCTGCGTGATCAAAAAAATTAATACCGTTATCAAGCGCAGTTTGAATTATTTCTTTTGCTTCTTCAATTGACTTATTAGCCATACGCATACACCCTAAACCAATTTCAGAAACCATATGATTACTTGATCCTAACTTAATTTTATTCATGATATCGCTCCTTTATATATAATTATACCACTAAAGTTTCATTAGACAGTAAATATAATTTTTTTAATCATTGTGATATGTCTTTATATTTTTTACTAATAGTTCAACAATAGATTCCATAATTTCTTCATCTTCTTTCGAGAAGTTATTGAAATAAGGAGAATCAAGATCTAAAACACCAAAAGCTTCACCATCAATATAAATAGGAACAACTAATTCGCTATTGGATGCACTATCACATGCAATATGTCCAGGAAATTGATGGACATCTTTAACATTTAATGTCTTTTTGCTTTCTAAAGCCTTACTACAAACGCCTTTAGAAGGATAAAGATGAATACATGCTGGTTTTCCTTGGAAAGGCCCCAATACAAGATGATCATCTTTATATAAGTAAAAACCAACCCAATTTAAATCTTTTCTAGACATCATAATGGCAGCAGAAATATTACTAAGATTAGCAATCAAATCTTTCTCCCCTTTAATGAGTTCTTCAACTTGTCTTTCTAAAATAGTCATTTTATCACTCTTTCTATTTTAATATTAGGTTAAAATCACTTAGCATTCAATAATTATAGACAAAACAAACATAAAAAAAGGATAATCCATAAAGATTATCCTAAGTTTACCTGGCAATGAACTCTTTTCACTACGGCATGCGTAGC
>CAZRNT010000176.1:0-1735 GCA_964601525.1 uncultured Erysipelothrix sp. | reverse complement strand
GTTCATAATTGACTGGTAAAATTAATTGAACTGGTTTATAATCTAATTGTAATTTGTTCATGATAAATAAATTATAGCAAAAGCTGGGAATTCTCTTCAAGAGTACTCCCAGCTTTTTGCGTATATTGGCTATTTTAACGATTTAATCGTTACAGCCCCTTTTTTAACTACAAATCACTTAGTTTTTAGGCTATAATTATATTACATTATTAAGAGAGGATGTTTTGCATGTTAGATAATATGAATGAAATTATATCTGCATTTGCTTTTGATGGAGAATTGCAAGATATGATTCCATATGGAAATGGTCACATAAATGATACATTTCGTCTTGATTATGATCAAGACAAGTATATTCTTCAAAGAATCAATCACGAGGTATTTACTAAGCCATATGAATTAATGGATAATGTTGAAATGGTGACAGAATTTTTGAAAGAAAAAATTAGCCAAGAAGGTGGGAATCCTAAACGTGAAACTTTAAGTTTGGTTTCTTGTAAAAATGGGGATAATATTTATAAAGATAGCAATGGAATGTATTGGCGTGCATATCATTATATAGATAATACTTTCTCCTATGATCTAGTTGAAGATCCACAAGATTTTTATCAAAGTGGTTTAGGCTTTGGAACATTCCAATCCAGACTTGCTGATTTTCCAATTGAAAAGTTAAATTTCACAATTGAAAACTTCCATCACACTCCAAGTCGTTTTGAGACATTTTTAAACGTTTTAGAAAAAGATGAATACAATCGTCGTAAAAACGTTGAGAATGAAGTTGAACAAATTCTTAAACAAAAAGAATTTGTAAATACTCTATGGGATCTTCATGATGAAGGTAAATTAAATTTAAAGGTAACTCATAATGATACCAAACTCAATAATGTTTTAATTGATAAAGAAACAGGTAAGGCGATTTGTGTGGTTGATTTAGATACCGTAATGCCTGGTTTCACACTCGATGACTTTGGTGACTCAATTCGTTTTGGTGCTAGCACAGCATTAGAAGATGAAAAAGATTTATCTAAGGTTCAATTAGATTTAAATCTATTTGATGTCTATGTTCAAGGGTTTTTAGAAGGTGCTCAAGGTAGTTTAAGCGATTTGGAAATTGATTTATTTCCAATTGGAGCAAAAATGATGACTCTAGAAACAGGTATGAGATTTTTAACAGATTATCTTCAAGGTGATACTTACTTTAAAACTGATTATGATGAGCATAATCTAGTAAGAGCTAGAACTCAATTAAAATTGGTCTCAGAGATGGAAAAATATTGGTCTGAACTTCATGACATTGTAAACAAACATAGATAAAGCGAGAATAAATTCTCGCTTTTATTTTTTTATGAATTTAAGTATATTTATTTCTTTACTGTGATATAATTTTTCAACTAAGGGAGAGATATTATGATACGTTTGCGTTGTATAAAAACATTTTCCATCAGCAATACTTTTAAAGAAGAGAATGAAAATACAGAAGAAATGATTGTTAATTTGAAAAATTCAACAGTTCACGAAGATTTTTTAGAACTTTTAGAAAATGAACAAAATTGGGAAATAGATCACTTTAGAGTTAATGAAGATATTGAATTATATAATAAAAATGATGGTTCATTTGTAATTTCCAGATTTTTAAAAAGATTTGAAGGAACATGTATAAAATACGAATTATCAAATGGAGCTTGGAATTTAATCAAAAAGAACTTTGCTAAAATATAAAAAAGAAATCCTTAAT
>CAZRNT010000175.1:0-1748 GCA_964601525.1 uncultured Erysipelothrix sp. | reverse complement strand
CTGATTGAGCAACCACCGTCAATAAAACTTCCACATTTGTATTGGTATAAACACCAATACCCTCCCACTTGGTAACACCTCGGTGAATATCAACGATAATTCTATCCTTTACTTCAGGATTTCTAGTGAAAATCATAACACTAGCCTCTAGATTATGTTCATGAAAATAATCTAATCCTTTTCCATAAAGGAATGCATAGACTAAGGAATAAATAGCAATTTGGATATTAAATACTATAAGACAGATTATATAGATACTTGTGTTTATAAGAATGTATATCTTTCCAACACTCATTTTATTATTTTTAGATAAATAAAAACCAAGTATATCCAGGCCTCCACTCCCGCCTTTGACCTTAAATAGTAGTGAGATACCAAAAGAACCAATTGCAGCCGCCAAAACAATGTTTATAAAGACATCTTCAACGACTGGAGAAGAAGGACTGGGAATGATTGATAAAAAGACTGCCTGAGAAATAATACTAATCAAATTTAAAAACACAAATGGTTTGGATAATTTATTCCAAGCAAAAATAAAAAATGGCAAATTAATAAGAATTATCAACGGACCTAGCAAATCAATCTTATCAAAGCCAGTCAAAAATATAATAGCATCTCTTAATAACTGACTAGCACCAGTCAATCCACCATTATAAATATTCACAGGAACAATAAACCAGTTAACAGAAAACGCAAATATTGCCGATCCCAAGATTACATAAATTACTCTTTTCAAAAACGTCTTATCAATCATAGACATACCTCCACATTTTTCATAAACATAAGAAAAGCTAACAAAATGTTAGCTTTATATTACATTATTCAGGAATATATTCAAAATCATCATATGGCCACATCGGGCGCATAATTCTTTTAAACTTCATTTTCTCTGAACGCTGGTAAGTTGGACCCTGAGTAAGAGCCATTACATAATGTTTGGCGATACCGATGTATTCAGGGGCTAAATAGCCTTGTTTATTAACAATTACATTATAATCATCAACATTTAAATTACAAGTTCTAAATTGCTTTAAATCATAAAAACTTACCGATACATTAAGAACAACTATTGAAATGGGTTTATCATCTACTTTGATCGTAATACTAGTACCCAATTCTTTTTTGTCCTCATACTTTTCATGAATCAAACCTATTGCGGAAATAGTACCATCAATCTTTATGGGTTTGGAAAGTTCGTCAAAACCCATTCCCAAATTAATTGAAACATGATCGTTTAATTTTTTTGAATACAAGGAAGAAAAACTATCATGATCAACAATTCCCGCAATAAGAATATTCTTATCATAATACTCATCTAAATTCATAAATTTATGAAGTAAATAAGTATTATAGCCATCAGCACCTGCTCCACAATTATCACCTGAGTCCGTTAAGAAAACAGGACTACCCGCAAATTCCATAACAGATTCTATGGCTTCTTTTGGATCAAGTGCTATATTATGAAACTCAAACTCATCTCTTTTCGACCATACAAAAGTCGCTAATTCTCTAGCCTTTTCCTCTGCATAATCTCTAAATTCATTTGAACTAGGTACAACAACTATCGAATTACCTAATTTATCACTATCATGTCGTAAATATCCAACATGATAAGATGCGCTTAAAATTCTTTCATCTTTTTCAATTTCATCAAGCAATATATTTATGGAACGAACAGGTTCATCAGCTGAAACACTTCTCTCCCCACCTATAATTATCGGAATTTTCCTATATACAGGCGTAATTGC
>CAZRNT010000174.1:0-1789 GCA_964601525.1 uncultured Erysipelothrix sp. | reverse complement strand
TTTTAATATTTACAATAAAAATATATTAAGGTATATAAAAAAGGAGCTGTCGCTCCTAGAGACTAAATTTTAGACTCTATTTCGTTACAGCCCCTTCTTTATTATTTTTCATATCCATTAGGATTTTTACTTTGCCAATTCCATGAATCCTTACACATTGTCATAAGGTCTCTTTCTGCTACCCAACCGATTTCTTCTTTTGCTTTATCGGCTTTTGCATAACAAATCGCAATATCCCCTGGTCGTCTGTCTTGAATCTTATATGGTATTTGTTTTCCAACAACCTTTGAGAAGGCTTCAACCATTTCTAAAACAGAATAGCCTATACCTGTACCCAGATTATAGATACTTACTCCATCATTTGGATTTAATTTCTTTAATGCATCTACATGCCCTTTTGCTAAGTCGACAACATGAATATAATCACGCACACCTGAACCATCTACTGTATCGTAATCATCTCCAAATACAGCGAGTTCTTCTAGTTTACCAACTGCTACTTGTGTAATATAGGGTACTAAATTATTTGGTATACCTTTTGGATCTTCGCCAATTAAACCTGACTCATGAGCTCCAATAGGATTGAAATATCTTAAAATAACCACGTTCCATTCTTCATCTGAAACATGCAAATCTTGAAGAATTCTTTCTAACATGAGTTTACTTGATCCATATGGATTGGTTGTTGATAAAGGTGATTCCTCTTTTATTGGCACAGTTTCTGGAGTACCATAGACTGTTGCCGATGAACTGAAAATAATATTCTTAACATTGTGTTCTTGCATAACATTGCACAAATTCAGGGTTCCAGTGATGTTATTTTCGTAATACCACAATGGTTTTTGGACAGATTCTCCAACTGCTTTAAGTCCAGCAAAATGAATAACTGCATCAATATCTTCTTTTGTGAAGATTTCATCAATTGCCTTCACATCTAATAAATCAGCTTTATAAAATAATAAGTCTTTTCCTGTAATTTCTTTTACTCGTTCAAGTGCAATTTCTGATGAATTACTTAAATTATCCAATACAACAACTTCGTGTCCATCATTTAATAATTCTACACATGTGTGGCTTCCAATATATCCTGCACCACCCGTAACTAAAATTCTCATAATTACCTCCCTCACTTATTTATTATCATACCATAAGTGAGCATTATTTTATTGCTTCTTTTGTGAATTTAAATATTCAGGGAAGTTTAAAACGATTGCTGCCATTGTTTTGGATGCGCTAATCATAGATTTTTCATCAATACTAAATTTAGGGTTATGATTCATCACATCCGTATTATCAGATGCTGTGAAATAAAAGAAAAAGCTAGGACGGAAATTAGAAAAATGAGCAAAATCTTCTGATCCCATTACTGGTTCAGGCATTTCTACAAAATTATCAATTAAATCTTTTCTTTCTGCAAAAACTTCTTGATAAAAGTCAGTCAAATTATCATCGTTTAATAACGGTGGATATCCTTCTTCATATTCGTAAACAACTTCTACAGCAAACATTGTTTCTAATCCTTTTGCTATTTGATTGAGTTCTTTGATCATTTTTTCTTTTACATCTTCATTTAAATAACGTAAACTTGCTTCTAATGTGACTTGATCTTGGATGACATTCGCAATTCCTTTTCCATCAAAAGAACCTATACTTATGACTCCAGAATCCAAGGCAGATAGACGTCTACTAATGATTGTTTGTACTGCCATCACAAAATAACTCCCTGCAATAATTGCATCATTTGCACTTTCTGGACTGGAACCATGTCCGGCTAGTCCTTTAATTTTAA
>CAZRNT010000173.1:0-1809 GCA_964601525.1 uncultured Erysipelothrix sp. | reverse complement strand
CTAACATTCAGTTTGCGCTTATTACAAAAGAAAACGAGATTAAGAAACATTGGGAAGTTAAAAATCCAAACTTAAAAGAAGCCAAGGATTTTTATGACTTTATTTATCAAGAAGCTTCTCTTGAAGAAAGTATTGAGGGAATTGGCGTTTCTGTTCCAGGAGTCGTTGAGGAAGATGGACTCATCTCTTCAAAAGCTGCAAGCACTTTGCATTGTCTATATATGTCAAATATTATAGAGGAACTTGAAGCAAGATTTAACGTTAAAGTAACAGCTTTAAATGATGCGAAAGCAGCTGCATTATGTGAGCTTCATCTAGGAGCTGCTAAAGGAAGCACTTCAAGTATCTCATTCATAATTGGAACTGGTATTGGTGGTGCTATCACCTACAAAGATGAAGTTCTTTTTGGTAAGGATGGCTATGCCGGAGAATTTTCTTATATACCTATTTTAGTTGATGGTAAACATACGCCATTGGCTGTATTGGCATCAGCTAGTGGCCTAGCATATCAATACCGTTTAAAAACAAAGACCGAAGTTAAAGAAGCAAAAGAAGTCTTTGATCGATATTATGAAAAAGAAGAAGACGCTATTGAAGTTATGAATCAATGGCTCATGTACATAGGGCTTGCTTTAAGTCAATTAACGGTAATTTATAATCCGGATGTTATTTGTATTGGTGGTGGCGTAACAAACGACAAAAACCTACTCAATCAAATCAAGGATGCTTATCAAAAATATATGACGCCAATGAATGAATTCGCTAATTTTACAAGTGAAATTGTTTTATGTGAATATCCAACACAGTCAAACTTATTTGGCGCTATGATTTATTACAAACAAAAAAACGGCTTGATTTAATCAGCCGTTTTTCTATCTTTTAATGCCTTAATAAGCAATGGTAAATATACTGGTAAATCTTGTGGTCTACGACCAGAAATTAAATTGTCATCAGCAACTGCTGCTTCATTAACCCAGTGGGCACCCGCATGCATTAAATCATGTTTTATGCCAGGTGTACTTGTTACATGGCGACCTTTCAATATATCAGCTGAAGATAAGACCCAACCAGCATGACAAATCTGTCCAATAACTTTATTATTTTCATCCATGTATTTTACAAATTCCAATACCGGTTCTAATCTTCTAAGATAATCAGGAGCCCATCCCCCTGGAATTAAGATTCCATCGTAATCACTAATATCTAGTTCTGAGAAAGATTGATTACTTTCTACACTTAAACCGTACTTACCAAGGTATGTGTGATTTTTCTTTTCACCAGCAATATCGACTGTGGCGCCTGCTTCTCGTAATCGCAAGATGGGATACCATAATTCTAAGTCATCGAAGTCATCACTAACAATGGTTAAAACTTTAACGTTTTTCAATTCCATTTCTCTACCTCCTTTATTATATTGTAACAAGCATCGCTCTTAAGGACTAATAATGTGCTTGTATCTTGTCATTTACAGGCTGCTTGTGTACGATTAAGGATATAGGAGGTTTTTATATGTTTTATATTGGTTCACATTTATCCTTTTCTAAAGGTTATAAGGCAATGGGAGAAGAAGCACATAGTATCGGTGCGAATACTTTTCAATTTTTCACTCGAAGCCCACGTGGTGGAAAAGCCAAAGATTTAGATTTAGATGACGTACAAGCACTTGTTGAATTGAGTGAAAAATACGAGTTTGATCATTTACTAGCCCATGCACCATATACAATGAATGCATGCAGTAATAAGGAATATACAAGAAACTATGCTGAAGAAGTTATGAAGGACGATATCTATCGTATGTCTTTCTTTAAA
>CAZRNT010000172.1:0-1812 GCA_964601525.1 uncultured Erysipelothrix sp. | reverse complement strand
TATCTGCTTTCTTAGCAAGATTATTTTGTTTGATAATCACTTCTAATTCTTCTCTGGTCAATTGAAAAAGTAACGTCTACTTTGAAGAAGTAAACTCGACTATTAAAATGAATATTAAAAATTAATAATATATTTTCTTTTAAAATCACCCATTTATCTAAAATTTTGCTATAATTATAAGTGAACAAGAGGGATTTACCTGATTTTTGAACATAAAGTAGCGGGAGTGAAAGGAAACTATTTTTTTGCAAATGTTAGCTCCACCCCTATTTTTGATTTTTCTTTAGTTCAAAAATCTTCTGGTGATACCTCTTAGATAGCAAAAGCTATCTTATTAAGAGTGATGGGTGTAAGGTTACTTCATCGGGTGGGATGAATCTTATGCCCAGTTTTTTTATTATGTCTTCGCTATATAAAATAGAAAATACCTCATAAGGAGTCTTGTTTCCAAGATTTTTTCTTGGGTAACAATTAATGTGACTCATCATTGTTGCGATATCTTCCTGGGTTAATTCATCCATAGATGATCCTTTAGGAATAATTCTTCTTATTAGTACGTGGTTGTTTTCAATAGCAGCTTTTTGATAAGGTGCATTTGGATTACAATAAAAAACTTTAGTTCTTTGGTTTCCTTGGCTATCAAATTCAATAGCTGAGGGATTAGAAAACTCAGAACCGTTGTCACCTAGCAGTACAGGGAATAAATCTTCAAATACATATGGATACAATTCTAAATATAGCTTATTAATTATATCAATAACTGATTGAGATGTATTAGAATCTCTAATATAAGCTAACATAAACTGAGGATTAACAAAATGTAGCGTCAATAGAACTTTTCCACCTTTACGTCCTTCGACAGAATCCATTTGTATAACTGGGATATCAGGATGCTCTTTTATATGTTGGTTATAATCATCAAAGGTTCTTCCAATACGGCACTTCTTGTCCACTTTAAGAGGAACGTTTTTGGGTTTCCTTTTACTAAAACGAACCTTTTTGACTAGGTCTAGGTTAATAACATCTAGTAGTCCATCATTTATGTAGTTATAGAGAGTTCTCTCGTCACACATAATCTCGTCCATATGATTTACACAGATGGCATGTAAAGACTGTCCCTTACGAACTAGTGGAGAGATAATAGCATTTAACCTCATTGCTTCTTCTTCTGAGATTTGTACTCCTTTGCGAGATTCAGAAAGAATAAGTTCATACTCTTTTTGCGCATCGCGGGCAAAATATAAACTTTTCTCTAATGTGCATATACGTTTTTTTTCACAACCGTTACAAACATAAGGTGGTTTATTAAGTAACACACAGTACTCTTTCCTATACTCTGTACATTCAGAGATACATTTAGGACAGGATTTGCAAAACTTGTATCTACATGTCGGGCTATCACAACATCCTGAAAGTTTACAGTGAAAGCGAAGAATACAATCATTAAAGCTTCTTCCATGTCCACCAATTTTTTTGAACTGTCTGCGGTTTTTTACTTCCTTTGAGATGGTGGTACAGTTTTTATCAAGTTCTCTGCCGATTGCTTTAAATGACATACGATTATTTAAAGAGTTCTCGATAATAATTCTTTGTGACAAAGTTAAATGTTTTTTATTGGCCATAACATTACCTCCTTGTAAAGAGGTATCACCTAATTAGATAATAACATTTGAACAAGTAACTTACACCTATAAATTTGAAGAATTTATTTCTACCCTTTAGATAAGTAGGGGTAGACATTAGTTTTTCAATTGAAGCAATGTTGAAAGAGAGATTATATAAAGGCAAAAGGATGAATTATCTTTATAAGTA
>CAZRNT010000171.1:0-1831 GCA_964601525.1 uncultured Erysipelothrix sp. | reverse complement strand
TCCTAATACCGGTGATATATTAGGTTTAGCTGCAATGAAACGTGACTCAAAAGGCAAATATTATAATGACCCTCAAAGTCTTATGTTAGATGGTTTCCCAGTAGGTTCAACAATTAAAGGTGCAACTGTTTATATGGGACTAGATCAAGAAGTTATGAAAGAAGGGGAGGTTGTTCAAGATAAACCAATGTATATTGCTGGAACGCCTCCTAGACATTCATTTAGAAATTTAGGTCCTGTTGATGATGTAAAATCATTAGAATTATCAAGTAATATCTATATGTTTGAAGTGGCAATTAGATTAGGTGGGTCACAATATGTTCCTAATGCACCATTAAGGATAGAAGATTCTGATGCTACTTATGAATTAATGAGAAACTATTACAGTCAATTTGGTTTGGGTGTAAAAACACAAGTAGATTATCCTAGGGAAGAATTGGCTTATAAAGGTGGAACAAATCAATCGGGTTCTTTATTAGACTTCTCTATTGGTCAATTTGATAACTATAATGCTTTACAATTAAATCAATATATTAGTACCTTAGCAAATGGTGGCTATCGCTTGAAACCTCGTCTTGTTCAAGAAGCTTTAAATAGAGATTCTCAAGCAGTTGTTTATGAAAATCAGGTAGAAATTTTAAATGTCTTGGAAAACGAACGTGCATTAGAGCGTGTTAGAGAAGGTATGAGGCGATGTGTTGTTACAGGTAACTGTGGACCAATCATGTCAGCATCTTACACTGCGGGTGCTAAGACTGGTACAGCACAGGATTTTTTGGCTGAATATAATGGAGTCGTTCGTCATAATACCTTTGTAGCATTTGCACCGTTTGAGAATCCAGAAATATCAGTAAGTTGTATTGCACCTTATACATATCTTGAAAGTGGTGGTGGAGCTTTAACAAACCTTTGTTCCGTTGCCTCTAAAAAAGTTATGGATAAGTATATGAATTCTCATTAAACTATGTTATAATGTCATAGCAAATTAGAAAATAAACAAATGGAGGTAAAAAATGAGAGCACAAGCTATTTTAAAATGTACAGAATGTGGCGAAGAGAATTACCACACAAGTCGTAATAAATCTATTCATCAAGAACGTATGGAAGTTACAAAGTACTGCCCAAAAGATCGTAAACATACGCTTCATAGAGAGAAAAAATAAGCCCTTTGGCTTATTTTTAATATTTAAGCAATGATTATTGAATCTATTAGCATGGGTTATGCAGGAAGTAATACCTATTTTTTAAGCAAGGAAAATGAAATGATTGTCATTGATCCTTGTCTTGATCCTGGGTATGACGCAAGTCGTTTATTGGCTCAAATAGGGAATAAGAATCTTGTGGCTGTATTATTAACCCATGGACATTTTGATCATATCTCGGCAGTAGATGTGCTCAGTGAAAAGTATTCATGTGACGTGTTTATTCATGAAGAAGAAATTAAGTTTTTAAATGATCCTAATTTAAATCTATCTGTTCATACTCCTGACTTAGTTAATTTGAAAACTAAAGCTAAGCCAATGAGTATAGGAGAACAGAATATTTCTGGATTTGATTTTGAATCTTTTTTAACTCCGGGACATACAGCATATTCGCTTTCTTATAAGTTTGAAAATCATGTCTTTGATGGTGATTTTATTTTTGCTGGTTCAATTGGAAGAACTGATTTCCCCACTGGAAGTATGAAAACAATGAGAGAATCAATTGATGCCAGTGGTATTCCAATTTATGCTGATGCTGAAAACTTAGTAACAACCTTAAAATGGTTCTATATTGAAGACGGTGTTGTAAAACAAATGCCTTATACAATTGGACAACTTCCTGAATCAGT
>CAZRNT010000170.1:0-1849 GCA_964601525.1 uncultured Erysipelothrix sp. | reverse complement strand
CAAAAGCTATATTCAACTTATGCGAATGGACTTAAGAAGTACATTGAAGAAGATGGGAAAATACATACAAGTTTTAATCAACATGCAACACAAACTGGTCGATTATCCTCATCAGATCCAAATTTACAAAATATTTCTGTTCGTGATGAAGAAACCCGTCAAATTAGAAAAGCTTTTGTTGCTTCTGAGGATTCATATCTTGTATCAATTGACTATTCTCAAATTGAACTTAGGGTTCTTGCTTTTTTAGCAAATGAAGAAAAGATGATTGAAGCTTTTAATAATGATGAAGATATCCATAGTAAAACTGCAAAGGAAATATTCAATGTAGATTCTGTTGATTCAGAAATGAGACGTCATGCTAAGAGTATTAACTTTGGGATTGTATATGGTATGAGTCCTTATGGTTTAAGTCAACAACTTGATATACCAATCAAACAAGCATCTGAATTCATTAATGCTTACAATGATGTGTATCCAGGAATCAATACTTATATGGAATCATTAGTTGATGAGTGCAAGAAAAAGACTTATGTAAGTACTTATTTTGGACGTCGTCGTTATATTCCAGAAATCTTTAGTAACAATAGAGCAAGTGCTCAATTTGGTGAAAGAGCAGCAATGAATGCTCCAATTCAGGGAACCGCAGCCGATATTATTAAGATGGCGATGATTAAAGCGAATGAAATTATCAAAGAAAATAATTTTAAATCTAAAATGATTTTACAAGTCCATGATGAGCTTGTTTTTGATGTCTTGGAATCGGAAATGGATGAGTTTATTTCATTGATGGTTGAAAATATGGAAACAATCACAGATTGGCCAGTAAAATTGAAGGTATCTGTAAGTATTGGTAAAAACTGGATGGAAGATATTAATGCCTGAATTGCCTGAAGTTGAAACGATTGTTAGAACCTTAGAAAAGTCCTTACTCAATGAAAAAATAATTGGTGTTGAATTTTTATATCCGAAATTGCAGGAAGAAGATTCTGAATTTGATATTACAGATCTTTTAGGTAAAACATTTACTTCATTTGATCGTAGAGGTAAATATTTGATTTTTGAACTTGATCATGAGTACTATTGGATTGTTCATTTACGCATGGAAGGTAAGTTTCATCTTTATAAAAAAGAGCTTCCAGCAAGCAAACATACTCATTTAATTCTACAAACCAATGCTCATTGGATTCATTATCTTGATGTCAGAAAATTCTCAAGAATGGCTCTAGTCAAAAATAAAGATGAGTATTTTGTTAAGAAAAATTTAGGTTTGGAACCTTTTGATTCTAAAATGGATTGGCGATATCTAAAAAAAGAAATTTCTAAAAGCAGTCGTAGTATTAAAGCTATTTTACTTGATCAAAGCATTGTAGTAGGAATTGGTAATATCTATGCTGATGAAATATTATTTGAAACGAAAATCCATCCTCTTAAAAAGGGGAATGAATTAAGAAATAAAGATTTTAAAAATCTAGAAGTAGCGATACCTAAAATTTTAAATGAGGCAATACTACAAGGAGGTACTACAATACGTTCTTACACATCTGCTTTAGATGTTACTGGAAGATTTCAAGTAGCTTTAAAAGCCTATGGACAAGAGGGTAAAGAATGCGCTAATTGTAATACCATTATGACGCGAATTAAGGTAGCGGGAAGATCTACAGTATTTTGTAAGAGGTGTCAAAAATGAGAATAGGGATTACAGGAACAATGTCTGCTGGAAAAAGCTCGGTATCTAAGATCATCAAAGACCTAGGATTTATGGTTTATGATACTGATCAAATTGTTCATGATTATTATGAAAAAGATGCTGTTTTATACAGTCAAATCATTGATCTTTTAGGAAAAG
>CAZRNT010000169.1:0-1849 GCA_964601525.1 uncultured Erysipelothrix sp. | reverse complement strand
GCTAAATATATACTTAATCAATGGATCCCTATAAGAAAAGCATACAAAGAAGTCAAGGTCGGATGCAGTATGGAATCTGCAATCTCACACAACTTAGCTTCTATTTATACAAGTAGACCCAAAGCATATAATCCTATCCACCTTGAGAAATACCTCCATACACGGATGCAATATTTAAATGGAATGGATATTCAAAACCACTATTTAAAAACTCAACATTTAAATTCTAATGAAACACACAAAGCTTTAAATCAAGAAACTTTTGATTATTCAATATTCGAGCCTAAACCACCATCCGAACATTCGATATCGCGTTGGTTTAGAGAATTTACAATCTTTTGATGTTCATTAAAAAAGTGGAAGCTAAAGATTCCACTTAATCATGCAGGATTTTCCCACACTTACTTGACACTAACTTAGAGATTGAATTAAGAATTGTCTATTATCTTAATCTTTTAGTATAATAAACATAGTAAGAGAAGGGGCACGTGAATATGCTTAAGAAAAACGACAAATTAGAACTAGAAATTATTGACATGACTGATCAAGCCTATGGTGTAGCTAAATTTGATGGATTTACAATTTTTGTGGAATCAGCCTTGGTCGGTGAAAAACTTTTAGCCAAAATAATCAAAGTTCAAAAAAGATATGCAATTGCAATTATTGAAGAAATCATAAAATCATCAGACTCAAGAGTTGAAATCAAAGATCCACTTGGAACAATCACAGGAACTATGCCTCTTCAACATATGACTTATGAAAGCCAAGTTGAATTTAAACAAAAGATGGTTAAAGATTACTTTGAAGAAATCTTTCCTAAGTCAAATATAATATTTGAAGAAATTAAAGGAATGACAAATCCTTGGCAATACAGAAATAAAGCTCAAATTCCTGTTCGTGAGATTAATGGTCAATTAGAAACAGGATTTTTTCGAAGAAGAAGTCACCAACTAATTCCGGTAGAAAATTATCACATCCAAGATCCAAGAATTGATAGTAGTATTCTAATCGTTAGAGATCTATTAAGAAAATATAATATAAAAGCATACGATGAAGACAAACATGAAGGTGTTATTAGAAATATCATTGTTAGACAAGCACAACATAATGATGAACAAATGATAATTCTTGTATGTAATTCTTCACAAGCCTTAGATAATGAACTTGTTGATTTTATAAAAGAAGAAATTCCCAATGTAGTTAGCATTGTTCAAAATATTAATCAGAAAAAAACAAATGTTATTCTAGGCGAAAAACAAATTGTTCTTTATGGACACGATTACTATCAAGATAATATTTTTGATTTAAAATTTAAAATATCCAGCAAATCCTTTTTCCAAGTTAACAGTGATCAAACAGAAGTTCTTTACAAAACTGCTTTAGATTTTGCGAACATACAAAAAGATGATGTTGTTCTTGATGCTTACTCTGGTATTGGAACTATTAGCTTAATGATGGCAAGAGAAGCTAAACACGTCTATGGTGTTGAAATAGTAAAAGATGCAGTAATCATGGCAAAAGAAAATGCGAAGCTCAATGATCTAGATAATGTTAGTTTTGTTGAAGACAAAGCTGAAGATTTTATAAAGAAATATGTCAAAGAAAAGTCGTTAGATGTTCTCCTTGTAGATCCACCAAGGAAAGGATTGCACCAAGACTTTATTGAAAGTGTTATCGAAAGTAAGGTAGATAGATTTGTATATGTAAGCTGTAACCCCAAAACACTTGTTAGAGACTTATCTTTACTCAAAGAACATTATCAAGTTGAAAAAGTTCAATGTGTTGATATGTTTCCCCAGACTCTTCATGTAGAAAGTGTTGCTTTACTTCATAGGAAGTCAAACAAATA
>CAZRNT010000168.1:1216-1896 GCA_964601525.1 uncultured Erysipelothrix sp. | reverse complement strand
AAATGGGTTGGCTTATCATCAAGTTCTCCGCCTTGAACCATCCAAGAACATACATACTTTATCATTTCTCTTATGCTTGTTTTAGGATAAGAAAATAATTCATGAGATTTACTTGCATTACTTAAAAGTGCCGTATCTTGCTCACTTCCTACAAACTTAACTTCTTTATTAAGTTCTTTCCCAATCATTTCTGCAAGCCAACGTACTGATAATGTTTCTGGTCCAGTTATATTAACGACATTAGCTGGGCTTTCTGTATGCAATAAAGCTCTTATAGCCATTTCACAGGCATCAGGTTGCCAAATCACATTCACATGGCCCATTTCTAAATTAATTGCTTCATCATTAAGTATTGAATGAGCAAGTTCAACTAAAACACCATAACGAACGTCAATTGCATAGTTTAAGCGATAGATGAAAGTTTCTGTATTGTTAACCTCTGAAAAATACTCAAATATTCTTTCTCTTCCTAGACATGACTGCGCATACTCGCCATATGGTAAAGGTTTGACTTCCTCTGAAGGTGCAGTAGAACGAACATCAACAAGTTGATAAACAGTACCTGTTGAGAACGCTACAATTTTCGAATTCTTGAATGTCTCTGCTACTTTACCTGGTAAGTATGAATTAAGAGCCCAAGTATAGGCTTCATTGCCACTGGTTCCAAATTTATAACCTAC
>CAZRNT010000168.1:0-1206 GCA_964601525.1 uncultured Erysipelothrix sp. | reverse complement strand
ATATAATTTCGTGTAATTCATCTAAAGCATTTTCTTTTAAGAAATCTACAACAATAGTTTCAATACCTAATTCATCAAATCGTTGTCTATCCTTTTGTCCACCACTAAAACGAGCAGCTCCATAAACTTTTGTAGACATATTATTTTTCTTTAATGCATCCATGAGTAAAGATGATAGATTATAGCCCATTTTTCCACTAATCCCTAAAATCAATATGTCACCTTTAATCTTTTTTACATCATCAATTAGATCTTGACTAGCAGTATTCATCATTGTTTCTATTTCATGTAAATTCATTGTTTTTTTACCTTCTTTCTATAATCAAATATTTGACTTAAATAATCGGCACCTCTTACATTTAAACTTGCATATGCTTCTTCATATTCATCTAAGGCATACGTCTCATTATAATAATCTGAGACTTTAATTCTTTTATTCTCAAGTAATCGTAAATACTCTTTAGCATTTCTTCCTTCTGTCCATCTTACGTATTGATAGGGATAATCGATGGCATTTAATTCATAGTTCGCATCATAACGACCTGGACCACCTGCTCTAGATATTAGAATTTCTGCTTCTTTAGCAAACATTAAAGAACGATCATAGTTAGGTTTTATATCGCCTACTATTACTGACTTACCTCCAGGACGTAACCACTCTAAGCTTTTATCACAAAGATATGATGAGTCTCCACCAACACAAAGGAATACTGCATCAGCCCCCATACCATTACTTACAGAATCAAGTTTTTCTTCAAGTTCTTTTTCATCAGAAAATGATTCAATACCGCTAATGTCTTGCAGCATTTCTGCTCTTTGGGATGATCGATTTAAAGGAAGTACAACTAAACCCGCATTTTCAGCTATTTGAGAAATTAACTGACCGTAAATCCCTAATCCAACCACCACTACAATTTCACCAAACTGTAGATTGGCTTGTCTTAATGCATGAATTGCGATTGATCCTAAACCAGACATTGATCCATCCCTCAAATCTACATTATTTGGGACTTTGTTAACGAGAGTTTGGGGAACAGCTAAAATCTCATGATGCCCTGTATATGGCGCACCATAAGTTGCAACAATATCACCTACTGCTAGTCCTTCTACTCCATCAGCCAGTTCAATGACTTCACCTAAAGCACTATAGCCTAAGGCAAACTCATGATTTTTTGAACCTTCAGCCATTGAAATCTCAGTTCCTGG
>CAZRNT010000167.1:571-1919 GCA_964601525.1 uncultured Erysipelothrix sp. | reverse complement strand
AAATGTAACATCATCACCTTGAACTTCAACAAATACTTCAAGATTTTCATCGAACTTACCTAATTTATTACCATTCCAGAAATAAGTAACGTGACCGTATTTTTGTGTTTCTGAAATTGCGAAACTTGACATGTTATTAGCAATCAATGTTTCTGTTAATGTATTTTGAATGTGTGGTGGTTCAACTAAGAAGTTTTCAGGAATTTTTGAATCTCCATCATATTGTAACATTCCCACATATTTTACATCAGGAACAATTCCTCTATCAAAGTATTCGAAATTATCTTTTGTTTCAAATGCTTTTGACATTTCAATAGCGCGGTCTCCTCTAAAGTTAAAGAAAACAACACGATCACCATCAACGATCGGTGCAACTGCTTTACCATCTTTTTCAATAACCCAAGCTGGAATATATTGATCAGATAGACCTTCTTCTTCGGCACGGAATGTTTCGATAGCTTCACGAGCTGAAGCAAACATTCTACCTTCACCATGAACATGAGCTTTCCATCCACGTTCAACCATTGGCCAATCAGCATCATAGCGGTCCATTGTTACTAACATACGACCACCACCACTTGCGAATTGTGCATGGAATGAGTCATCATTTAATTCATCCATTAGAGCTTGAACATCATCAATGTATGTAAGAGCTGATTGTTGTTCAACATCACGACCATCTTGTAATGCATGAAGTGCTAATTTCTTAACACCATCTGCTTTAGCTTGTTTAATTAAAGCTTTAACGTGGTTTACATGTGAGTGGACATTACCATCTGATAGAAGTCCAATTAAATGTAAGGTATTATCATCAGCATCTTCTGTAATCCATTTCCAAGCTTTTGAATTAAAGATTGCGCCTGTTTCAATGGATTCATTAACTAATTTAGCTCCTTGAGCATAAATTTGACCTGAACCTAATGCATTATGGCCAACCTCTGAGTTTCCCATGTCTTCATCACTTGGAAGACCAACCATGGTACCATGTGCTTGAAGTTGAATGTTTGGACATTCTTTCATTAATTTATCTAAATTTGGAGTATAGGCTTGATTCACAGCATTACCTGTATCAGTATTGCTTAAACCAACACCATCCATTACAACTAATACTACTGGTTTTTTATTCATTTATAATTCCTACCTTTCTTAACCATTTTAGCACTTTTCCTAATATTTTTCATTAGAATTATTAAGAAATGACGAAGGCTTAGAAAAGTCCTTAAAAAGTAGAAAATTAATTAGAACTATGTGAATGAAAGGGGATACGCTAATAAAGTGAAATCTTTCACATTTTAATTTGACAAAGACTTAAATGCTTGATATATTGAAGGTGCAAAAATAAGCTCAT
>CAZRNT010000167.1:0-561 GCA_964601525.1 uncultured Erysipelothrix sp. | reverse complement strand
CCCAGAGGGGTAGGTTTCGCTAAGCCTACCCCTTTGGGCTTATTTTTGTTTTTCAAGAAAGATCGGAGGAAATATGAAAAAAATCTTGGAAGGAAAAACAAAAGATCTCTATGAAATAGATGATCATCATCTTTTAATGAAATTTAAAGATGATGTGACAGGAGAAGATGGAGTCTTTAATCCTGGTGCTAATCAAGTTGGCTTAAAAATGGAAGGAATATCTCAGCTTAACTTGCGTTTAAGTAAGCATTTTTTCGAAGACTTAAATGAAATGGGAGTTTCTACCCATTATTGTGATGCGGATATTGAAGATTTAAGTATGAAAGTTCGCAAAGCAAATCTTTTTGGTCATGGAATTGAAGTGATTTGTCGCTTTCATGCCTGTGGCAGTTTTATAAAAAGATATGGAGCCTATATTGAAGAAGGTAGTAAACTACCAGCATATGTAGAATTTACATTAAAAGATGATAAACGCAATGATCCTTTAATTACTAAAGATGCTCTCATTGCCTTAGAAATATTGAATAAAGAAGACTATGAAGCAATTGAAACTTTAAGTCG
>CAZRNT010000166.1:0-1926 GCA_964601525.1 uncultured Erysipelothrix sp. | reverse complement strand
TATTTGTAAATGTTGATAGTTCTAAATAATCATAACCACTTCTTTCCATTTCTTCATAGTCCATAGGAAAGATTTGAAATCTTAAATTGTGTACTTTGAAAATCTTCTCTGTAAAAAGAAGGTTTAACCACTTAATATCTTTTTGATAGATTCCTAAGTCTTGATGATTATTATAATATTTCATAATATGGTGATTGAAGTTTGCGAAACTTGGATAAAGAATGTCATCTGGTATACCTTTATCTTTAAGTTTGATAAGTAGTAAATAAGCTGCGTCAAGACATTTCGCAAATCTTTCTTCTTCATTGTAATTTTCAAATTGATCTAGTTCATTGAAGGGGTTTGTTTGAGGTATTTTAGGGTATTGGTAATCCTCTAATAGATTAATTATTTCTGGATTAAAATGAGCCTTGTGGGCTGCTTCTAAGATAGTATTTTTCATATTATCACTTCCTATATGTCATTATAACGTAAAGCTTAATTTTTTAGTAGGTGATAGGGTTTAAAAAAGACCAAGATTGTTATCTTGGTCCGTCTGTTTAATATTTCGCAAATCCTTTGTCTTGTAGGTATTGTAATAATTTCATGCGTCCAGGGTGTTTGCGATCCATTCCTTCGGTAATTTGTTTGGTGAAGTGGTCAACTCTTCTGTTCGCATCTCTTAAGTCATAATATTCATGAACGATGTCATCATATTCTTTTAAGGATTCGTTTAGGTTTTCATGTTTTGGATATGTGTTTTCAAAGTGCATGTGTTCTCTTGGTAAGCGTGGTTTTAATTGTGGGCTTTGATCAGGGTAGCCAAGAGCAATTCCTAGAATTGGGAAAACAAGTTCTGGTAAGTCAAGAATCTCTGAGATTTCATTGGCTTGGTTTAGAATGCTTCCTAAAACTACACCACCTAGTCCCATTGATTCCGCAGCAGTTAGGATGTTTTGACTTGCAAGGAGTGCATCACTTGCGCCAATTAGGAATCTGTCAAAGGAATGTAAGACTTCTGTATCTTGTCCGTTTTCTTGCGCAATTGTTTTATTACGGTTTTGATCGACTACCATAATAAATAAATGTCCTGAGCTAGCAATATATTCTTGATTTCCTACTTTCGCAATTTTATCTTTCTTATCTTGATCAGTAACACTGATGATAGAGTATGATTGCATAAAGTTACTTGTAGAAGTATGACGAGCAACATCAACTAAAGTATTGATGGTTTCTTGATCTAGTTTTTGCTCAGTAAACTTTCTAATACTACGATGATTTAACATTGTTTCAATTGTTTTATTCATATATTCCTCCATTAATCTATAGTGATTATATCATGAACTTAAATATTTAAGTTGTGACAGAGAGCACAACAAGGTACGATTTTTTACCTTGCAATTAAGGGCGCCTAATGGTGCCCTTTTTGTTTGAGACCCATACTTTTTAAGGAAAGAGGAGAGAGTATGGAAAACAATTTATTGATTGATGTTAATGAGAAACCAAAGTCAAAAGGCTATTGGGCGATCTTAAGTATTCAACATGTATTCGCAATGTTTGGAGCTACAATTTTAGTTCCTATCTTAACAGGATTAGATGTAGGTGTATCACTGGTTGCCAGTGGAGTAGGAACACTAATCTATATCGCATGTACGAAAGCAAAAGTACCAATTTATTTAGGAAGCAGCTTTGCTTATATATCAAGTATTGCTGCAGCTGTAGGAACAACAGGGGGCATTGAAAGTGCATATGTTGGACTTATGGTTGTGGGAATAATCTATATGATTGTCGCATTTATTATTTCATTTACAGGAAGTGAATGGATTAAGAAATTATTACCACCAGTAGTCATTGGACCAATGATTATCATAATTGGTCTATCACTAGCACCTACAGCAGTAACAGAAGCAGGTCTAAGAGGAATTGAACCACTTCTAGAACAAGGTA
>CAZRNT010000165.1:0-1929 GCA_964601525.1 uncultured Erysipelothrix sp. | reverse complement strand
ATTGAAAACTATTTACTTAATCCCAGTGAAATGAAAATATCAAAGGATTATTTAAATGGGAAAGAAACGAACTATATTCCCCAATATTATGATTTAAACACAAGTGATTTAGAAGAAATTTCAAATGAATATTCTCTAGCTTGTGAAGATTTAGAAATCGTAAAAGATTTTTATGATAAAGAGAAAAGAATGATTAATGATTTAGAACTTAAACTTATCGCAACCTATTGGTCTGATCATTGTCGTCATTCAACTTTCAATACGGAAATAGAAAAGATTGAAGTCGAAGGACTTTATAAAGATATTGTGGAGAAAGCATTAAAGGAGTATCAAAAGACACGAGCTTTTCTAAATCATACAAAGCCTGTTTCCTTGATGGATTTAGCCTGCATAAATGCTAAAGAAATTAAGGAAAAAGGTCTTTTGGATGATTGGGATCAATCTAAAGAGGTTAATGCTGCAAGTATCAAGATTCAAATAAAAGATGAAGATTATCTATTATCTTTTAAAAATGAAACCCATAATCACCCAACAGAAATAGAACCTTATGGTGGTGCCTCAACTTGTATTGGTGGTTGTATTAGAGACCCAATGTCAGGAAGAGCCAAAGTATATCAAGCTATGCGCATTACAGGTGCGAAAAACCCAATATCAATGTATCAAAAGAAACATCCACTAAAACTAAGTCAAAGACAAATTTGTCAAAGATCAGCTCTTGGATATTCAGACTATGCTAATCAGATGGGAATTCAAAGTGATTATTTAAAAGAATATTATCATGATGGATATGAAGCTAAGCGATTAGAGCTAGGTGCATTGATTGCTAGTGTAAGAGCAAAAGATGTGAAGAAACTTGAGCCTAAGAAAAATGATATTGTTATTGTCTTGGGTGGAAAAACTGGTAAGGATGGACTTGGTGCTGCTTTAGGATCTTCAAAGAAATTAGATAATGAAATTTTAGAAAACTTAGGTCCTGAAGTACAAAAAGGAAATCCTATCAATGAACGTAAACTCTATCGTTTATTTCAAAGAGCTGAGTTTACAGAAAAAATAAAACGAAGCAATGATTTTGGTGCAGGAGGTCTATCTGTTGCCATTGGTGAATTAGCAGATGGTATTGATATATACTTAGACAAAATGCCCTTAAAAGAAGCCATGAAAGCAGATGATATTGCTTTATCAGAATCTCAAGAAAGAATGGCTATCGTTATTGATCCTAAAGACAAAGACATAATTTATAAACTGGCTCAAGAAGAAAATCTTGAAGCGAAAGAAGTGGCTCTAATAACTGATAAAAATCGTTTAAGAATGTTTTATGAAAAGGAATTGCTCTTAGATATTTCACGAGACCTACTGGATACAGAAGGAGCCAATAGAAAGACTACTGCCATCATTAGGACTCAAGAAATCATCGAAGAAAAAGATGCCATTAATTTAGAATCACAAAGGGCACTTAGAGAAATGTTTTCTAACACAAATATTAATAATGAAGTGCTTCAAGAAGGTATGATTTCTCTAATACCTAATAAAGAAAATGATTATGAGATGGTTTCAATGATGACTTGTGGATTCAATCCATATATATCTAACAGCAGTCCTTTTCATGCTGGTTATTTATCAGTGATCAAGGCTAGTTCTAAAATTGTTGCTATGGGAGGACATCCAGAAAACATTAGACTTAGTTTCCAAGAGTATTTTGAGTCTCTGCAAAATGATCCTTACAAATGGGGAAATGCAAGTGCAGCTTTATTAGGTGCATTTTTAGCAATGAAAGAACTTGATTATCCTTCGATTGGGGGAAAAGATAGTATGAGTGGAACATTTGAAGATTTATCTGTTCCTAATAGTATCATTTGTTTTGCTATTCAAACATCAGAAAAATCTTATAATCCTTCTAGAGAATTTAAAAATGAAGGAAATAAGATTGCG
>CAZRNT010000164.1:0-1933 GCA_964601525.1 uncultured Erysipelothrix sp. | reverse complement strand
CCTGAATTAGTTCAGAGAGCGAAACAAATTTAATTTTTCAAAAGAATGGTAATATTGGAAGAGATTATATAGAAGCACATCACACTGTACCTGTCTCAGAACTTAGCGAAAATTATGAATCAAAGATTGATTATTTAGTTATGGTTTGTTCCAATTTTCTTAGGATGTTGCATACACAAAGACTTTGGTTAGAAAAAGAAGACCTTGAAAATTAATATCTCGAAAGTAAGTAAATATATTAGGTAAGTAACTACTTGAAATACTAAAGACATTAAAATTATGATGATAAATAATGACATTATTATGAAGTGTTTTCTGAATAGTTTAATAAGTGTGCGTTTGCAATATCTGTTGAAAGGCATTAAATGATTAATAAGTTTAAGATCCAACTAAACTACTACTAAGTAAAAATAGTTACAGTACATTACTAAATTTTGAGTATACAAAAGGAGTGTTAGAAATGAATTTAAGGGGAAATAAGTGGTTTAAATGTGATTTACATATTCATACATCAGAGAGTGAGTGTTTTGAAGATGATAATAGAAGCGCAGAAGCTTGGGTACAAGCCTGTCTAGACAAGGATTTGGATGTTGTTGCAGTAACTGATCATAATAGTGGAAATAATATTGATAGAATTAAAGAAGCAGCAGAAAATACTAATTTGACAGTATTTCCTGGAGTAGAAATTACATGCGATTCTTCCAAGCTACACATGTTGATTATATTTGATAAAGATAAGACTTCACAAGATGTAAATGATTTTTTAAATTATTGTGGAATAGAATCCAGAGACTTTGCAAAAGCAGATGCACATGCATTTCAACAGAACTTAATGGATGTTGTACATAAAGCCAATGAACGAGGAGCTATTATAATACCGGCTCATATAGATGAATATAGCAGTATAGCATCGATAAGCCATAAAGCAATGGAAGAATTTCTAGGATTGCCATATATTAATGCAGTCCAAGTTGTTAATAAAGAGTTTTACGATAAAGAAATGAATCCGGATAAAGAATACGATTTTGAAGACATAATTCAAAATATAAGCGAACGTTATTCTGGTGCTAATCAGTATCTAGTTGAATCGTGGAATAAACCAGTCAAGATGGCAGTAGAAAAGAACAAAGCAATTGTAACATTTTCAGATAATCCCAATAGTGAAAGAGATAGTAAACATGGGTTATGGGGTATTGGAAGAAGACATACTTGGATTAAAATGGATGAGACTAAAAGTTTTGAGAGCTTACGTCAAGCACTACTAATACCGGATCAAAGAATAAGAAATGATTTTGACTACGAAAATATTCCTTATAAAACACCTGATATGATAATAGAAGGAATAAAAATAAATAATACATTATTAAATATAAATACCCAATTAAAGGTTCAATTTAATTCTCAATTAAATACGATAATTGGTGGAAGAGGAACAGGGAAATCTACAATTAATCGAATCTTAAGAGGAATATTAAATAAAGAAGAAGAATTAGAATTGTTCCAAGAATTATATGCTGAACAAAAATCTTTTTTTAGAAAGTCAACTACCGACGGTCAAGGTATTCTAAATGAAAATACAGTCATTGAATTATACATACAAAGATTTGGAAAGTCTTATAAGATAATATTCAAAGATCTTAGAAATGATAAATTTTCTTCTATAGAAGAGTTTGAATTAGATAAGTATGGCAATTTTACCGCTTCTGAAACAAAGGTATTGGATTTATTTCAAATAGATATCTATTCACAAAAACAAATTTATGAACTTGCTAAGAATCCAAATGCTTTAAAAAATATAATTGATCAATCTATATCTTCGATAGAACAAAACTCTGATGAGCTTATCAGAAAAGAAGTGGATTATATAAATCTTAAAGCTGGGAAGATTGTATAATCAAGTTAGCCACCTAAAATAAAAAAGCCATGTGAATTT
>CAZRNT010000163.1:0-1956 GCA_964601525.1 uncultured Erysipelothrix sp. | reverse complement strand
CTAATTGTACACTCTTGAAAGAGATGGGAGCTCAAGTTTTTTTATCTTGTGAAACATCCCATGTTTCTTTACTGTAAGATAGCGATTTGATAAGATAGTACTAATAAAGAATGAGAGGGTATAAGGATGTTCATAATAGAAAATAGTGAATTGAAAGTGAGTGTTGCAGAACATGGTGCAGAATTGCGTGCTGTTTATGATAAGAATTTGAAAAAGGACAGAATGTGGTCAGGAGATCCAGCTTATTGGAATCGTGTATCACCTGTTTTATTTCCAATTGTTGGTAAATTAAAAAATGGTTATTATTTATATAATGATGAAAAGTATGAATTATCTCAACATGGATTCTTAAGAGATCAAATGTTCGTCGTGGAAAGTCAAAGTGATGATCAAATTAGTTTTGTCTTTGAGTCAAACGATGAATTGAAGAATAATTATCCATTTGATTATAAAGTTAGAATTACGTATAGACTTGAAGCAGCAAGTGTTATTGTTACTTGGGAAGTGGAAAATACTGGTTCAGAACTAATGTATTATTCTATAGGTGCTCATCCAGCTTTTGCTTTAGATAAGGAAAAAGATTATGTATTTTCTTTTGAACAAGAAGGATCTATTAAAGAAATCACTTTAAAAGAAGGTTTACTTGGAGGAAGCAAGGAAACCAAGCTTGAAGATATTAAAGTAGAAGCAGAGGCATTTAAAAATAATGCTATCATCTATGAAGATGTTGATTCAGTTGTTTTGAAATCCCTGGATAATCGTGAATATGTAAAGTTGAATTTTGCAGGTTTTCCATTTGTCGGACTTTGGAGTCCATACAAAGAAGGAAAAATGGCTCCTTTTGTATGTATTGAACCATGGTTAGGTATTGCGGATGAGTTTGATACGAATCAAAAAATTACTGATAAAAAAGGAATTATGGAATTATCTTCGGGTCAATCTGACAAACATGAATACGAGATGATTTTTAATGAGGGATAAACTAGCTCGTTTCTTTCAAGGTCGTTATGGACCAGATATGCTTAGTAGGGACTTATTACTTGTCTCGATAATAATTGCTTTCTTAAATTTATTTTTAAAAAGCAAGGTGTTTTCCTATGTACCAATGATTATATCAATGCTTGTTATTTATAGAATGATGTCAAAAAAATATTCTAAACGATACAATGAAAATCGTGTGTATGCTTTATTTAAACAAAGAATGAGAACCAATACTATTGATCGTTTGAAATTTAAATACTTTCGTTGTAAAAATTGTAAGCAAAGAGTTCGTGTTCCAAGAGGGCGTGGTAAAATTACAATTACTTGTCCAAAATGTCATCATAAGTTTGATGGAAAATCGTAAGATTATACAATATGTTAATTATTTCACAATGAAAGTGCTTACTTTGTTAAAGTGCTTAATTTGTGTGAAATAATTAACATTTTTTCTTTGTTTTTGTTTGTTTATACTCTAGATTGTTTGTAGGATATATGTGAAGGAAATAACAAGGAGGCTATTATGACAAAAGAAGTAGAAGTAAAAATTGATAACGAAGTTAATGAGAAGGTAGATAAAGCTACAAAAGCTTTAAACGAATTCTTAAAATTAGATCAAGAACAAATTGACTACATTGTTGCGAAAGCTAGTGTTGCTGCATTAGACCAACATGGTGCTTTAGCAAAAATGGCTATTGAAGAAACTAGACGAGGATGCTTTGAAGATAAAGCTACTAAAAACCTCTTTACTTGTGAGCATGTTATTAATCACATGCGCGATTTAAAAACAGTTGGTGTAGTATCTGATGATCCTATTACAGGTATTCGTCAAGTTGCTGATCCAGTTGGTGTAATCTGTGCTTTGACACCAGTTACAAACCCAACATCAACAGCAATCTTTAAATCACTTATTTCATTAAAGACAAGAAACCCAATTATTTTCTCTTTCCATCCATCTGCACAAAATTGTTCAGTTGA
>CAZRNT010000162.1:0-1958 GCA_964601525.1 uncultured Erysipelothrix sp. | reverse complement strand
TAGAGCAACTTGTGAAAGATTTGGATATACCAGTCATTGCAGAAGGAAATTTCAATACACCTGAAGCAGCAAGAAAGGCAATGGATTTGGGAGCACATGCAGTTGTTGTTGGATCGGCAATTACACGTCCACAAATCATTACTAAGAAATTTTATGAGGCAATACACAATGACTAAGAAAGCCATTGGAATTGATATTGGGGGAACAAAAATTCAAATTGCTTTAGTAAAAGAAGATGGTTCAATTATTTCTAATGAAATCATCCCTACCCTTGCTCATAAAGGCGGCCAAGACATTATTGATCGCATTGCCCTACAAGTTAATCAAATCCAAAAAGAATACGATCACATCGAAGGAATTGGAATTGGAACTGCCGGACAAGTTAAACACGGTAAAATAATATCAGCTACATCCAGTTTCAAAGATTGGATTAATATCAATTTAGCCCAAGAAATGCAAACACGTTGTAATTTAGACTGTAAAGTTATTAATGATGTACAATCTATGTTACTTGGTGAGCAAAAATTTTCTAATGCCGGACACAATGTCCTAGCAGTTGCTATTGGTACTGGCGTTGGCGGAGCAATCATATCAGATGGGAAATTAATTCAAGGAGAAAGTCAGTCAGCCGGTGAAATCGGACATATGATTTTATATCCACAAGGAAGAAAATGTCCATGCGGAAATTCCGGTTGCCTGGAGGCTTATTTAGCTGGACCAGCTATTGAAAAAAGATACTTTGAAATAAGCAAAGAAAAACTTAGTGCTAAAGAAATCTTCGTAGAAGACAATCTTAATAAGCAATTTGTCATTTATGAAGCTATTAATAATTTAATCTTTGCTCTAGTCAGTTTAATTAATATTACTTCACCCCAAAAAGTTATCTTAAGTGGTGGTGTGAGTCAGTCACTAGAAAAACACTTAGACTATATTAAAGAGAATGTGAAATCACAAGTTCTAAAAGCAAATGAAGACATCGAGATAGAAATATCAAATCTTCTTGCTGATGCAATGATTTTAGGAGCCGCAAGTCAATTTCTTTAATAAGTTCTCTACAGATCTTTATGAAAATTTAAGTACAGATATAATAAAAAGGATTGATTTTATAAAAAACAATCCTTTTTTATGTATTCTTAAGTTTTTTAGATAATTGGTGTATCTTCTTTTGAAAGTAAAGATTGATATTCTTTATCGGCAAATTGATGATGAAATTCTTCTTTTATTTCTTTTAGTTTTTCAGGTTCTTCATAAACCTTTATCGCTGTATTAGCCATAATTTCTCCTGCCCTTAAACTAGCTTTGTGAGCGAAATTTGAAAGACCATTGTCTACCCACTGCCATGAATGCATATTTGTGCCATGTATTTCAGAGCAAAGAAACATTTGGGCACAAGGAGTATTCCAACTTACATCACCAACATCTGTGGAAATGGCAGAACGTTCCCAAATAGAATAGTCTGCTAGCTCTGTGTTGATTGTTTTTTCACTTAAACTAATCAATTCCTTTTGGCTTTTATTGGGATAAAATTTTCCTAAACGTTCTAATAAACTATCTCTATTTACTGGGGGATACTTTTTACTGTGTTCAAGATCTTCATGATCTACATCTAATTTGTTGTTTTTCGCTTCTTCATACATTATTTTAGACAAGCTATCGTTAGCAATAAAACTAGAACATCCTGAATCATTAATAATTCTAAATTCCGTTTCAGTCATGAGTGCTGCACCTTCCGCAATCTTAGTAATTCTATTGAATACTTGATTGACTTTGTCAGCGGATTGATGTCGCACAAAATAATGCATTTTTGTATAGGATTGTACTGCATTCGCTGATCCACCCCCAGCATCATGATAAGCATAATGAATTCGTGCGGCATCATCAATATGTTCTCTTAGGTAATTAACACCTATATTCATTAATTCTGAAGCATCAAGTGCACTTCTTCCTAATTCTGGACT
>CAZRNT010000161.1:0-1982 GCA_964601525.1 uncultured Erysipelothrix sp. | reverse complement strand
TTATCCCCTATTTAAGCCTTGTATTGTCCCTAATCTTGCAAGATTTCTGCACCTGTGTCCTCAATAAAGATCTTTTTTCTAATTCTTTATTAACAATAGAAGCATAATCAAATTCTTCTTCCCAATTAGTCGAAGCATTAATTTCTTTTGCTAAATTCTTTGCCTCATTTTTACTAAGACGACTTTGCAACAATATATTCTCAACTATCTTTTTAATCCTAAAATCATCCATCAAATCTTCCTCCTCTATCTATATTCTAAGCCTTAAGCATAAATATGGCAAAGCTTCTACCTAAACATTACCTTTTACAGTTCTACTTTGTTATAATTTAACAAGGTGATAAATTATGAAAGTAAAATTTTTAGTAACAACAGATGTTCATGGGAATATTTTCCCTAGTAACTATAGCAGTAAAGACAATATAGAAAGTTATGGACTCTCAAGAATCAGTACCGCCATTCAAGAATACCGTAAGAACGAAGATATTATTCTTCTTGATAATGGCGATTCATTCCAAGGAACTCCATTACTCACATATGCACATCAAAACAGCGATCGTTTTGAAAACCCAACAGCAACAGCGTTTAACTATTTAAACTATGACTACATTAATCTAGGTAACCACGATTTCAATTACGGCCCTCATATATTAAAGAAATTTATAAAAGAAAACAAAGCAGAAATTTTGACTTCCAACATTACTATAGATAAGAAAAAAGTTGGCGAAACAAAGATTATTGAAAGAAATGGAAAAAAGATTGCTCTTGTAGGACTACTCACACAATATATACCTAAATGGGAAAGGCCAGCATATATCGAAGGCATGACCTTCTCCTCAGCTTACGAACATTTAGAACTTGAAGTTAAGAACTTGAGAAATAAAGTCGACTATATTATTGCTTTATATCATGGTGGACTTGAAAGAGACCCAGACAGCGGGGAACCTACAGAACGCTTAACTGGAGAAAATGAAGGTTATGAGCTTTGTCAGATAGAAGGGCTCGATATCCTTATTACAGGACACCAACACCGCTCTTTTGTGAAAACAATCAATAATGTATTGGTAACACAATCAACATTTAAAGCTCAAGAATTCGTTACTATTGATCTCGATCTTGAAAACGGTCATAAATCAGCAGAAATTCACTCAAGCAGCAAATATGAAGTAGATCATAAAATGCTAGAACTTTTCACAGATTTAGAAGAAGAAACTCAAACATGGTTAGATCAAGAAATAGGTAAAATAGAACAAGGTGATATTCTTATCGAAGACGAACTTGATGCACGCATCAATAAACATCCCCTAGTCTCACTATTAAATCAAATTCAACTTGACAGAAGTGGTGCAGAAATTAGCTCGGTTGCTCTCTTCAATGGAGCAAGTGGCTTCAAACAAGTTATTACCATGCGCGATCTAGTGAGTACATATCTTTACCCAAATACACTAGTTGTCAAAGAGATGACTGGACATGCAATCAAAGAAATGATTGAATTCAGTGCCCTATACTTTGTTGTAGAAAATGACAAGATTGTTCCAAACCCAGCTTATGTCGAACCTAAACCACAACATTATAATTACGATATGCTAGATGGCATTGAATATACGATTAATGTTGGCAATGAAAAAGGTAAGCGTGTAAGCGACCTTCGTTATCAAGGTAAAGAAATGGACCTTGACAGAAAATATAAAGTCGTTGTCAATAATTATAGAGCAATGGGTGGCGGAAACTTCCACATGGTGGCGGAAAGTGAAACCATTCAAGAAATACAAGAAGAAATGGTTGATGTTATAGCCAATTACTTCCAAAAACATCCAGTAGTTAAAATAAACCATCAAAATAATATTACAGTGAAGATATAAAAAAAACTGTGTTTCTTTAGGTTCTACAAATTCTGGTGTTGGTGACAACTTATGTCACTAACACTTTTTTTTTAGTTTTCGAACAAAATAAAAAGACATAAGCATTTATTTCCTATATTC
>CAZRNT010000160.1:0-2043 GCA_964601525.1 uncultured Erysipelothrix sp. | reverse complement strand
ACGAACTGCTTCATCACCATTTGGCAATGTTCCAGTTACTGGTGGAATGTCAAGTGGGGAAGGTAAGTAGTCAATCGTTGCATCAAGCATTGCGATAACTCCCTTATTCTTGTAAGCAGCACCACAAAGTACTGGGAAGAACTCTCCACTAACAACACCTTTACGAATTGCATTTTTAATTTCTTCAACAGTTGGTTCTTCACCTTCTAAGACTTTCATCATAAAGTCTTCGTCAAAGTCAGCAATTGTTTCAAATAATAACTCGCGATATTCTGCTACTTGATCCAAGTATTCTTCAGGAATATCAACGATGTCATCGGATTTTTGTGAAATATCCGCAAACATATGAGCTTTTTGCTCAACAATATCAATTAAACCATTGAAATTATCTTCAACTCCAATAGGTAATTGAATTGGTGCTGATTTAGCACCTAAACGATCAACTATTGTATCAGCAGCCATAAAGAAGTCTGCTCCAATAGCATCCATTTTATTTATAAAAACGATTCTTGGTACGTTATATTTTGTAGCTTGACGCCAAACTGTTTCAGTTTGAGGTTCAACACCTGACTTAGCATCAAGTACAGTAACAGCACCGTCAAGCACTCTCAATGAACGCTCAACTTCTACAGTAAAGTCAACGTGACCAGGAGTATCGATAATATTGATACGATGACCTTTCCATGCAGCAGTTGTAGCAGCTGAAGTAATTGTAATACCTCGTTCTTGCTCTTGCTCCATCCAGTCCATCGTAGCAGCACCATCATGTGTTTCCCCGATCTTGTGCGTACGGCCTGTATAATATAGAATACGTTCCGTTGTTGTTGTTTTACCAGCATCAATATGCGCCATAACTCCAATATTACGCATCTTATCTAATGAAAACTCACGTGACATAACTTACACTCTCCTCTCCTATTGATCTTACCAACGATAATGTGCAAACGCCTTGTTAGCCTCTGCCATCTTATGTACATCGTCGCGTTTTTTAACAGCATTACCTGTTCCATTAGCAGCATCAATAATTTCATTTGCTAATCTTTCTTCCATTGTCTTCTCATTACGTAAACGAGCGTATTGAACAATCCAACGTAAACCTAAAGCTAAACGACGTTCTTCGCTTACCTCCACCGGTACTTGAATATTTGATCCACCAACACGACGAGCTTTGATTTCTAATAAAGGCAATACATTTTCTAAAGCCTCTTCAAAAACTTCCATCGGTTGACGCCCTGTTTTTTCTTCTATAATTGCGAAAGCATTATATAGAATTGATTGTGCTAAACCTTTTTTTCCATCAATCATAATTCTATTGATAAGACGTGTTACAAGTTTCGAATTGTATATTGGATCCGCTACTACGTCTCGCTTAGGCACATGTCCTTTTCTTGGCATTTAAGTCACTCCTTCCAATTTGTTTAGTTAATAATTAATCTTCTTTTGGTTTTTTGGTTCCGTATAATGAACGGCTTTGACGACGGTCAGTCACACCTGCAGCATCCATTGCTCCACGAACAATATGATAACGAACACCAGGTAAGTCCTTAACACGTCCTCCACGAATCAAGACAACACTATGCTCTTGCAAGTTATGTCCAATTCCTGGAATATAGGCCGTAACTTCCATACCATTACTCAAACGAACACGTGCGTATTTACGCAATGCTGAGTTAGGTTTCTTAGGTGTCATTGTTCCAACACGAGTACATACTCCACGTTTTTGTGGGCTATCAACACGAGTTGTTTGACGTTTAATCGTATTCAAACTACGACCCAATGCTGGCGACTTCGATTTGTATACTCGACGAGTACGACCTTTTTGAATCAATTGGTTAATTGTTGGCATTAAATTTCTCCTTCCCATTTTTCCACTTTACATGCACACAGTTCCAAGCGTGCCATGACTCTTACATTAATTAGGTTTCCCAAAAGAGAAACCCAGTTAATCCACAAGCTTTTATATTCTAACACATCACTAAGTTTTGTCAACGCTTTTATTCCCGATATTATTAAAATTCTGGTTCAAAAGTGATAATGTCCTAG
>CAZRNT010000159.1:409-2050 GCA_964601525.1 uncultured Erysipelothrix sp. | reverse complement strand
TGGGCAGATGTCGGTGGAAAAATCGTTCCAAGAATTGAACGAGAAGGTATGAAAGAATATATTGAGTTCATGCAAAAACTATATGCTGAAGAACTCATTGATTCAGAATGGCCAGTAAACGACTGGGAAAGTACACGTGATAAGTTCGCAAGTGGAAAAGCTGCAATTATGTCATCATATGGATGGGGAGCATCAGGTGTTTTAGTTCCAATAATTGAAGAAGAATTTGACACAGAAATTGAATTAATCATGGGTCTTGAAGGTCCTAATGGTCAAAAAGGTGCTTGGGTCGAAGCTACAGGTGTTTCCTGGTATATTGGTATTCCAAAAGCATCAAAACATAAAGAACATGCAATGAAGTATCTAAACATGAAAGTACAACCAGAACTCTTCAAGTTAATGACAATTGGAGAAGAAGGTGTTCATTGGGAGAAAGAAGATGATGGACGTGCAGTTCCAATCTTACCTATTTTCAATGATGAAAGAGGAAACTCTGACTGGTTCATGACATCAACAGACCAAAGCGTCTATGGTGACTACTGGATCTTACGTACACGTAAAGATGTGAACATGGGTGAAACATTCGATAAGATGTTAACTCAAGTTGACTATGGTGAAGCAGAAGCTACAGTCTTTGCACCTCCATTAGAGAACAATGCTAAGTATGGTCAAAGATTAAATGAATTAGAGTCTGACTTTATTATTGATGCAATTGCTGATCCAAAATCTGCAGATTCTTACGAGAAATTCGTTGAGAAGTGGAATGCAGAGGGTGGAGAAGTAACAACTAAAGAATTAAACGAATGGTACGCTGATTACAAGAACTAAAACAAAGCAGGCCTGAGTGCCTGCCTTGTTTTAAATAAATAAAATAAGGAGATGAGTTTATGGATTCAACGATCAAATTATCCAAAGAAGAAAAAAAGTTATTAAAACAGCAAAATAGAAAGAAGCTTAAGTCCGATATCAAAAAGGATTGGGAGCTTTATGCCATGCTGGTTCCTGGAATTTTGTTCCTGTTCATCTTCAATTACTTGCCAATCGGTGGAATCGTTATTGCTTTCCAAGATTTTAATATATTTAGAGGAATAACGGGTAGTCAATGGGTTGGATTTAAACATTTTGCAAGATTATTCAATTCAGCGGATTTTGCTTTAATATTTAGAAATACAATTATTATTTCGGTTTTAAAAATACTAATTTTATTTCCTCTTCCAATATTATTAGCAATACTTCTGAATGAGATCAAGAACTTGAGATTTAAAAAGACAATCCAAACTGTCGTTTATCTTCCACACTTTATATCATGGGTTATCGTCAGTGGTTTATTTATAAACTTATTATCAGTCCATGGAGGATTTGTTAATGAGATGATTAAAGCACTAGGTGGTAAGCCAATTCCATTCTTCCTTTCCAAACAACATTGTGCTAATTATACGGTTCTTGAACGGTCTTGAAAGTGCCCTCGCCTTGGGTATCAAGGGATCTGATTTATACGGTCGTTACATCGGGACGTCCGTAAATTACCCGTTCACTAAGATGTCTATTGTGAACGGTAACTGGACAACAGAAAGCTTCTAAAGTATCAAGGAGAAATTAAAATGAACACAAATAAATTACCAGATAGAGAAATGTTGGATA
>CAZRNT010000159.1:0-399 GCA_964601525.1 uncultured Erysipelothrix sp. | reverse complement strand
TTCAGAGGAGTATTGATATTCACTGAAGGTTGGAAAGAGGTAGGTTGGGGAACGATTGTTTACCTCGCAGCAATTACTGGAATTGATCAAGAACAATTTGAGGTAGCAAGAATTGATGGAGCCAATAAATTACAAGAAATCATTCATATTACTATACCTAGTATTGCTCCAACAATTATCTTAATGTTTATCTTAAGGTTAGGGCGTCTACTAGAAGCGGGAACAGAACAAATATTAGTTATGTATAACCCGGTAGTATACGAAGTTGCGGATGTTATTGGTACATATGTATACCGAGTAGGTCTTGGAACATCTGACTATAGCTTCTCAACTGCTGTAGGACTCTTTAACTCAGTGGTCAGTTTCGTATTAGTTATTGCGGGTAATCAACTTGCGAAA
>CAZRNT010000158.1:0-2105 GCA_964601525.1 uncultured Erysipelothrix sp. | reverse complement strand
CCACTCCTGTTTATCTTAATTAGATTATATAGGGATTATACATGATTTGTGTTACTTTGCCTTTAATCTTTTAAATTATGTTATAAACAACATGATTTAAATGAAAAAAAGACCCGAAAGTCTTTTTTGATAATTTATTGAGGATCTTTACTTGTTGCAGAAGCAGTCCAACCATCATATTGAATTACTTCTATTTCGTTTTCTTTAGGTTTCATAAAATGAAATAGAGCTGTTAAAGAAGACATTATCATAAAGGCTATTAATAATTTTTTCATGTTTACTACCTCCATCTCGTTTACCATCGATAATTATATCTCAATTATTTTGGTATATACTATCATATTTTGTAAATAAAATAAAAAAGTGATTATCTAGGCTATTTTATTCTTCAATAACTTATAATTAATATAGAAAATATCTTTAATTATTACTATAAGTCTTATATTGAAGGGATGTTTTAATATGAAAAATCTTATAGAATACCCTATTTTAAGAGAAATGAAGATAATTCAAACTTTGGTAGTTGAAAAGGAATTTCTTACCGACCACGAAATCGTATTATTAAATAATTGTTCAATAGCTACAGCAAGAAATGACATTGAAATGATCTATAATAAATATCAAGATATTTTTGATGTTGTAATTAGCAGTCACAAAATCGAATTTAAAAACAAAAGTGTCTCTACCCTAAGAGAAGTGATGCGAGAACTCTTTGACCAATCAATTACAATTCAAATACTGCTAAACGTTTTCTATGAACCAGGTAAAAGTAGACAATTTCATTGCGATTATAGTGGGATCAGTGAGGCCAGCTTCTACAGAATAGTTAATGATATTAATACTGGACTAAACGAGGTTAACTTTTCAATTGTTTTCAGGAACAAAGGTTATTATTTACAAGCTAATAACGAATTAGAATTAAGACGATTTATGGTCTCACTTTTAATAGAGGCAAAAAAAAAAGATGAAGCTTTTAAAGAAATACCATTTGAAACTTTGTATGAAATATTATATAAACATACATTGAAAGAACTACCTTATAAATATGAAATGCAGTTTTATTACTATACATTTTATGCTTATGTAACCTTATTGAGAGAATCACAAGGCTTTACTACAGAGATTGATTCTGTAGATAATTTGTATATCGAAGAATACTCTCTTTTAAAAGGTTTTTTTTCTAGTCTAAACCCTAGTCATTTAATCGTCTTGAGGCAAACACTTTTAGCACAAATCTATCCCTGGAAAAGCGAATCAGAAGAACAAAGAATGCATTTCGCATTTGAATACTTCATAGATGACATAAAAAAGAGAAACAAACACATTTATACCCAAGATATACACGACCAATTGATGTTTATTAGTCATTGCACCCTTGCACGTCATAATTTTTTCCCTGAACCTTACATTTTAATGTTTGATCGAACTGAAGTATTTTCCTCATTGTTCGCAATCAAGAATCCTTCCTACTATAAGGAATTTTTCGACTCACTAAATCATATATCACATATTTTAAATAAAGATTTGGAAAGCATTGGTAATCAGCTATTATTTTGGTTTCATATGATTTGTCCTTCTTTATACTTATCACCGCAACAACCACAAGTTAAAATCTTAAGTGATATTGGTAAAGAACACGAATTATTTTTAAAGGACATTTTTAGTTCTTTATTTCTAAGTATCAATATCCTAGATGATAATGATGATACAATAGCGGATTTTATTATTAGTAATTATACAATCAAAGAGAGTGACTCACATGTGATTTACATTAGAGACTATCCCTTGAAAGAGGATTTATTACTTATATATGATCAAATACAACAGGTCTATTTGGGAAAATAAAAAGCCGATTCAATTAAGAATTGGCTTTTTCTAAATCAAGAAAACTAATCATTTCAATATTATTATCATTTACATATTTCTTTAAAGCATCACTTGTAAGTGTTAGAATTTCTTCTTCTCGACAATCAGTCCATGAAGATAATGTTTTTAATTCTTCATCAACATAACCAGGATGTGTCATAATTTCTACGCTTATATCTTGATCCTTCACAGTATCTAAATAGGAAATTAAGGCTTCTATCTCAGATCTTTCTTTAGTT
>CAZRNT010000157.1:0-2138 GCA_964601525.1 uncultured Erysipelothrix sp. | reverse complement strand
ATTTCTTCTTCAGAAATTTCCGCAACTTCAGCCAAATTCGCAACTGCTTCCAAATGTTCTTCAATCTCTTTAACATAAGATTTGATCATAACTTGGCTATCCAAATCTGATACATAGCTCCCCTTACCAGGAACTGAGTATATAAACGAATCTTTTTCGAGATCTTCATAAGCACGCTTACTTGTAATAACACTAACTTCCAATTCTTTTGCTAAAAGACGAATTGATGGAAGTTTATCATGTTTTTTCAAGCTCCCATCCACAATATAATCTCTTATTTGATTGTATATTTGTTCATATATAGGAATCGTATTTTTTTGATCAATTATTATCTTCATCTCATCACCTACCGTGTATATACAGTATATACACTTATTTATATATAGTCAATCATTATTAATAATTCTCTTAAAAAACAAAAAAACTATCACAAGTTTTTGTGATAGCTTTTACTTATTTCTAATTCGCTTTACTTCATTGATAAGGTATTCTTGCATCTCCATAGCTACTTCATGATTCATGGCTGGGACACCTTCTAATGGATATTTCATATTAATATCATCGTACTTATTAACACCCATTGTATGATATGGCAATATTTCAATTCTTTCAATGTTTGTTAGTGGTGCAATGTATTCAGCAAGATCATCCATGTATTCATAATTATCATGAAAACCTGGAACAATAACGATCCTAATCCATATAGGTATATCTTTAGCTTGGGCTTTTTCCAAGAAAATGTGGGTTGTTTCAATAGGAACCCCTGTCATTTCTCGATATTTCTTGTCTTCTAATCCTTTAATGTCGTAAAGGATTAAATCGGTCACTGATAAGATATCGTCGAATTTATCAGGACGACCAAAACCTGAAGTATCTAATACAGTATGGATTCCTTCTTCTTTACATGCCTTCATGGCATGATATAAGAAATCAGGTTGATTTAGTGGTTCGCCACCACAGAAGGTAACACCACCTGTATCTCCATAGTATGGTTTATATCTTTTTAGTTTATTAACAAGTTCTTCTACTGTTGTTTTGTCTTTTTCGTCAGTTTTCCACATGTCAGGGTTATGACAGAAAAGACAACGGAGTGGACAGCCGGATAAGAACGCAATTGTTCTTATCCCTGGGCCATCGACCATCCCCATTGTCTCTAGCTTTCGTACATAACCGACTTGTTGTCGATTAGATTGCATCATGGAATGTACGGCTAATAACTTCTAATTGTTGTTCTTCTGACAAGCGATTGAAGTTTACAGCATATCCTGAAACACGAATTGTTAATTGAGGATATTTCTCTGGATTCTTCATAGCATCTTGTAGTAACTCACGATTTAAGACGTTTACGTTTAAGTGGTGTGCTTTTTGGCGGAAGTATCCATCCATAACACCAACTAGGTTAGTAATTCTTTCTTCTTCATCTTTTCCTAATACTTGAGGTACGATTGAGAATGTATTTGAAACTCCATCCTCACATACATCTGTGTATGGAATTTTTGAAACTGAGTTCAATGAAGCAAGAGCTCCTGATTTGTCTCGTCCGTGCATTGGGTTTGCACCTGGTGCAAATGGTTCCCCTGCTTGACGACCATCAGGTGTTGAACCTGTTTTCTTACCGTAAACAACGTTTGAAGTAATTGTTAAGATTGATAGTGTATGTTTTGCATCTCTGATAACTGGATGTGCTTTTAGATAACGTGAGAATCTTTCGACTAGATCAACAGCAATATCATCAACGCGGTCATCATCATTACCATATTGTGGGTATTCACCTTCAATTTCAAAATCAACTGCTAAACCATTTTCATTTCTAATTGGCTTAACTTTTGCATATTTGATAGCTGACAATGAGTCAGTAGCAACAGATAATCCAGCTACACCAAATGCCATTAAACGTTCGACATGTGTATTATGAAGTGCCATTTGGCTCTTTTCATAAGCATATTTATCATGCATGTAGTGAATAATGTTCATTGTATCAACATAAACTGATGCAACTTCTTGAAGTACTTTGTCATATGAAGCCATAACTTTATCATAATCCAATACTTCATCTTCCATTAATTCAACATCATCTAAAACTTTGATGTTTCTCATTTCATCAACACCACCGTTGATGGAGTATAACAATGCTTTAG
>CAZRNT010000156.1:1376-2145 GCA_964601525.1 uncultured Erysipelothrix sp. | reverse complement strand
CTACTGATAACTAAGATTCTTTCTTTTTAAATAGGAAAGAATCTTTTTCCTTTCTAGTTATACTTTCATTAATAAAACAGCAAATTTATTATTGTTAATTTTGAATCTAATATATAATATTAAGAGTTATGGGAGGTCTATATGGAGTTAATTGAAGATCAAGAATTTGAAGGACTTAATTTCAGTGATGATGTTTTTGATGATATAAGAATTAATCATTGTCATTTTAAGAATTGTAGATTTGAAAATATAGTGCTTAGGAATTCGGTCTTGAGTGCTAATACATTTGAGGGTTGTATTCTCATTAATCCACATGCTGAGTTTTCTGAAATGACAAATTCAACTTTCAAATCTTGTAATTTGATTGGTGTAAATTGGGCTGATTATAAAAGTAATAAGACTTATTTGAGTTTGTTTCAAAAACTAGAGAATAATTTTATGAAATATAATACTTTTATACTTGTAAAACTCAATGGCTTTGACTTTAAAACGAATGGATTACACTTATGTTTATTTGAAGAATGTAAATTGGCTAAAAGTGATTTTTCTAATTGTGATTTAAGTGATACTCAGTTTATTAAGACTGATTTAACTAAGACTAATTTCACTGGTGCTAGAAATTACTATATAGATTTGAAAAATTGTAATTTAAACTCAACAAAGGTTTCTAGTGTAGAAGGGCTATCTTTACTTGCTCAATTAGGGATTGATGTTCAATGATGAAAGGATTTTGTTATATATTTTGTTTATATTGTTAGGTGTGATGATA
>CAZRNT010000156.1:0-1366 GCA_964601525.1 uncultured Erysipelothrix sp. | reverse complement strand
CTAAAGCGTAGAATTAATGAACATTTTACAAAATCTCCTAAGGCGGCTGCTTATACAAAAAGTCGTAATGTTATTTCTTTGGAGGTTGTCTGGGAGGCAAAGGATCGTTCAGATGCAAGTAAATTGGAATATAGGATAAAGAAACTTTCTAAAAGTGAAAAGGAAGAACTTATCAATAATCCATGGAGTCTTGAAACTTATTCTGTATATGATTTCAAGGATGAAATTGTGTTATCATAGTTGTAGTAAAAGTGGGAGAGATGTAGTATGAAATTTGATTTTTCTTTAACAACACCAGCGTTAATATTTCCAGCTATTTCTTTATTGATGTTGGCTTATACTAATCGCTTTGTTGTTTTGGCGGATTTGATTAGGAATTTATATAATGAGCATAGAAAAAATCCAAGGCAAGAGAACTTGGATCAAATTGCGAATTTAAAGTATCGCATGGATGTTATTAAGAAGATGCAGATTTTTGGTGCTTCTAGTTTTATTATGGCTGTCATGAGTATGCTTGCTGCTGTGTTAACTTGGGCAATGGCTTCTAAAATATTGTTTGCTCTTGCTTTAGTATTGTTGATTATATCTTTGGGTTATTTGTTGAAAGAGTTAAGTATTTCTATTGATGCTCTAACAATTCAATTAAATGATATTAGTGATAAAAATTCATAAAATAAAGGTTCGTTAATTTTAACGAACCTTATTTTATAATATATTGATTTCTTTTAGATATTCTAGTTTTTCATTGTCATTTAGTTCTAGGTTTTCATGAACACCAATTAAAGGGTTTACCGTATTAAATATATTTAAACTATCATATTTTGAAGGAGAGATTTCTACGATTTCTCCTTTTTCATTTAGTAGGCCATTGTTAAAGAAATTAAAGTCAACATTCATTGTAATTCTTTCTGGAAGTTCTTCATGGTTCCAATCTTCTTCTAGTACATAATAATTTTTATTGTTTTCTATTTCATCACTTAAATGACTTACAGGAATTTCTACATTATTAATAATTGGTTTGAATCCTCTTAATATATAAAAATAATGATTGTTATCTTGGCAAGATAATTGGTGGTTGTTGATGACTCTTTTTATTCTTTCGTTCATATATATCACGCTCCTAGTATTATTATAACAATTCTAAATATATACTTTAATTCAAGTGATTAGAATTGAATTGGTGAGACGATATTTTGTAGTAATGCGATGACGCTCCATGCAGCTACTTTGCTGGTTTTGGAATAGATAATTAGATCCGTTTCTACTTCTTCTCCTTTGAGAATGATTCTATGTTCATCTCCTATAAAGTCTGGTTTTGCTTTAATCTCTACATCTGTATCTTTAACTCCAGCACTTGCAAGCGCTG
>CAZRNT010000155.1:0-2149 GCA_964601525.1 uncultured Erysipelothrix sp. | reverse complement strand
TTGTATTTAGCTAAACGGTCTGTACGACTCATTGAACCTGTCTTAATTTGACCTGCATTGAATGCTACTGCAATGTCAGCAATACTTGAGTCTTCTGTTTCTCCTGAACGGTGTGAAACTACTGAAGTATATCCTGCACGTTTTGCCATTTCCATAGCATCAAATGTTTCAGTGATTGTACCGATTTGGTTGATTTTGATAAGAATTGAGTTAGCAATTCCTTTTTCGATCCCTTTCTTCAAGAATGTTGGGTTTGTAACAAATAAGTCATCACCAACGATTTGAACTTTATCGCCTAAACGATCTGTAAGTTGTTTCCAACCATCCCAGTCATTTTCTGCAAGTCCATCTTCAATTGAAACGATTGGATATTTTTCAACAAATTCTTCAAACATACCAATCATTTGATCAACTGTTAATTCTTCACCTGAGCTCTTTGATAAGACATAAACACCTTTGTCTGCATCATAGAATTCACTTGCTGCAACGTCCATTGCTAAGACAATGTCTTCTCCTGGTACATATCCAGCACGTTTGATAGCTTCAACAATAACTTCTAAAGGCTCTTCATTACTTGCTAAGTTCGGAGCGAAACCACCTTCGTCACCAACTGCTGTAACATGTCCTTTTTCTTTCAATACATCTTTAAGTGCATGGAATGTTTCTGCTCCCATACGTAATGCTTCTTTGATTGATTTTGCACTTACAGGCATAATCATATACTCTTGGAAGTCAACTGATGAGTCAGCATGTGATCCACCATTAATAACGTTCATCATTGGAACAGGTAATTCTTTAGCATTGAATCCACCTAAGTATTTGTAAAGTGGCATTCCCATGTAATCTGCTGCTGCACGAGCACAAGCTAATGAAACACCTAAGATTGCGTTAGCACCTAAGTTTGATTTGAAATCTGTTCCATCAAGTTCGATCATTGCTTCGTCAATTAATGTTTGTTCTGTGACATCATAACCTAATAATGCATCAGCAATAACTGTATTAACGTTTTCTACAGCTTTTAATACACCTTTACCACCGTAACGATCTTTATCACCATCACGTAATTCTAAAGCTTCACGCTCTCCTGTTGATGCTCCACTAGGAACGATTGCGCGTCCAAAAGCACCTGAATCTGTACGTACTTCAACTTCAACTGTTGGGTTACCACGTGAGTCGATAACTTCACGTCCGTAAATATCAATAATAAATGGCATTTAATATGTCCTCCTTATGTTTTTATTTAATTGCGTCAATAATTTCTTTAAATGAATCTACTTCTAATGAAGCTCCACCAATTAATGCTCCATCAATATCTTCTTGAGACATGTACTCTTCGATATTGTTAGGTTTAACTGATCCACCATATTGGATACGAACTGCTTCCGCAACTTCTTCTCCAAATAGATTTTTAACTTCATCACGAACTAATGCACATGTATTTTGTGCAATTTCAACTGTTGCACTCTTACCTGTACCAATTGCCCAAACTGGTTCATATGCGATAACGATGTTTTTAACATCTTCAGCATTTAAGCCACTTAAGCAACCTGAAACTTGTTTACGAACAACTTGTTCTGTTTTATCAGCTTCAAATTCGTAAAGTGTTTCACCAACACAAACAATAGGAACCATACCATTTTCAATAGCAACAGCTGCCTTCTTGTTTACATCTGCATCAGTTTCATTAAAGTATTGACGACGCTCTGAGTGTCCTAAAACAACCCATTTAACGCCCAATTCTTTAAGCATTTCCGCTGAAATTTCTCCAGTATAAGCTCCATTTGCTTCAAAATGCATATTTTGTGCAGCAACTTGAAGTTTACTTGAATTTTCAACACATGTATTTAATGTTGTGAAAGGAACAGCAACACCAAAGTCAGCTTTATCTGTAACGTGTGCATCCACGCCTTCAAAGAAAGCTTTTGCCTCTGCGTTTGTCTTGTTCATCTTCCAGTTTCCAAAAATAATCGGTTTTCTCATATTTTATTTGTCCTGGATTATAGCTATACCAGGTAACTCCTTCCCTTCCATAAACTCTAAGCTAGCTCCTCCACCTGTTGAGATGTGAGTAATTTGATCCTTGAATCCTAATTGAATTGCTGCAGCAGCGGAATCTCCACCACCAATAACACTTAATACATCTGGAACT
>CAZRNT010000154.1:0-2254 GCA_964601525.1 uncultured Erysipelothrix sp. | reverse complement strand
CTTCTCTAGTTAACTTTGACATATAAAAACCGAACCTCCTCATCTTTGTTCAAGATTTGGGGTTCGGTTCATTATTATGCATTTTTGAAGGTGTTTTACTTGTTTAGAGTTTTGATAACTGTTATCATTATCATGTAAAGGAGGATGTGTATTATGTTTGATTTTTCAGATCGTGGCAAGAAACCAGTTGTTGAAGATATTGAGGAAATGACACTGGAGAATGAGAATTACCGTACAACTATTTGGACAGGTAGTAAATTGCAGACAACATTAATGACAATCCAACCTGGTGATGATATTGGCTTAGAAGTTCACGAAGGAATTGATCAATTCCTTAGAATTGAAGCTGGAGAGGGTCTATGTGAAATGGGACCTACTGAAGATGATTTAAGTTTTCAGGCTCAAGTTAAAGATGGTTCTGCTATCTTTGTTCCAGCTGATATGTGGCACAATGTCACCAATACAGGCTCAGAGCCATTAAAGCTTTATACAATTTATGCTGGACCTGATCATGTTGAAGGTACAGTTCATGAAACTCATCAAGATGCAATTGATGATCCAAACGAACACTAATAAAAGTGAAGTAACACTTTTTACTGAACCAATTTGCTTGTATAAGCACTAGGGTTCAGTTTTTTATGGGAAAAAATAAAGGAATTTAAGGAGAAATTATGATTCAAACAAAGGATTTAGTATTTAAGAATTTTTTATCTTATCCTGATTTAGAAATTAAGCAGGGTGAATTTACTTTTATTGTTGGTGAAAGTGGTGCTGGTAAAACTACTTTGATGCGTATGATCAATGTTAGTGAGAATGTATCAAGTGGAAAATTATTTGTTGATGGTGTTGATATTGAGGAAATTGATCCAATTCAACAAAGACAAGATTTTCTATTGTGTGGACAATCAGTTTACTTATTTAAAGGAACGATTGTTGATAATTTTCAAAAATTTTATGAACTTAGGGGTTTAGAATCTCCAAGTATTGAAAAAATCAATGAGTTTCTAAAACTTGTGGTCTTAGATTATGATGCATCAACTAAGGTTGATTCAATGTCAGGTGGAGAAAGACAAAGAGTTTATCTTGCGATATTTATTTCTCTTGCTCAAAAGGTGATCATGCTTGATGAGCCAACTTCAGCATTAGATGATGCGAGTGCCAAAGGTCTTATGACTAATTTAAAAGCTTATGCTAAAGAAAATAATCTATCCGTAATTATTGTAAGTCATGCTAAAAATTTAGTAGAAGAATTTGCGGATAGTGTTGTTGATTTAAGTGATGTTAAAAGAGGTGAGTTCTAATGGATAATGGAATTATAAAATTAAGTATTGCTCAGTTTTCAATGATTTATTTACTTTTAATTGTTGTTTTATTAATTATGAAGAAAGCAAAGATTGAACAGTCTAAATTATTGTTTACTGCTAGTTTAAAAATGTCTGTTCAACTTTACTTATCAGGTTTAATTCTAACGTACATTTTTGGTAATCCGCATCCATTATTTGTGATTGCCTATTTAACGATGATGGTTATATTTTCAGGTAAGAGAATCATTAAGCGAAATCCTTATCTAAATGATAAGTTTAAGAAGTTAATTTTCTTTACAATTGCTTTTTCTACAATGTTGGTGATTTCCTTCTTTATTGCTGTTGTTGTTAGAACGGATATCTTAAATCCACAATATGTTATTCCAATTAGTGGGATGATTGTTGGTAATGCTATGAATGGATTAAGTTTAGGTATCAAATCTCTTTCTGATACGATTGATTTAGAAAAAAATAAAATTGAAACACTTATCAATGCTGGTGTTGAACCTAAAGATATCTTAATACCAATGGTTAACCAATCTTTAGAAATGGCTTTATTACCAACTCTTAATAATATGTTGAACATGGGTATTATTTCTCTTCCTGGAATGATGACAGGACAAATTTTATCAGGAACGATTCCTTTAACTGCAATTATGTATCAAATATCAATTATGATTGCTATAACTGCAGGGGTTAGTTTAACATCCTTCTCATCATTATATTTAGGTTATAGAACTTTAATTAGTGATAGAAAACAAATTATTTGGGATTTTAAATAGTTTTTAAAAGTGTAGATTTTACACTTTTTTTATTTTAACTTATTTGTACTGTATAATAGGGTAAGTTATGGGAGGTCTATATGGAGCTAATTGAAGATCAAGAATTTGAAGGATTAAGTTATTCAGATCATATCTTTACAGATATGAAAATTAATCACTGTGTTTTTA
>CAZRNT010000153.1:1471-2256 GCA_964601525.1 uncultured Erysipelothrix sp. | reverse complement strand
ATATAGAACTGTAATTACCTTTTCCCTTAATGTCGGAAAGAATAGACTCTTTTTCATCTGAATTTTTATCTAAACAATATATAAGCACGTTAATCTACCAAAAATTCTTGACTTGCTTCTTGATAATAAGCTTCATATTCTTCTAGGTATCTAAAAAGACTTTGTTCCAACGATTGATCTTGCTCTTTTGCTTCTACAAACTCCTTTAAATCATTTCCTAATGCCTTTGAGAATGCTTTCGCACCTACAATTGAAAGATGGCTGTTGTCATAGAAATCAATTTGATTTTCAAAAGGAACTCTATCGAAATTTTCAGATAAATTGTAATCCAAGAGTTTGAGTTGATGTTCATCAGCAAAATCATGCATTGCCACCATAACATCATGTTTAGGATTCACAGATGGTGGCACCATTAATATTACTTCGATTCCTTTTTCTTCTAATTGCTTAATTGCTTTTAAATAAACATTCATTGAATTATCATTAAACTCATACTCTGATTCATATTGATATATTTCAATTTTTTCAGAAGCCCTAAGTGGATCTTGGATATGTCTTTCATTAACGCCTCCAAGCCAAAAATCATAGTAATTTGAAACATCTTTAAAATCTCTTTCACTCAATATGTTCCAACGATTATGATCTTTATAAAAAGGATATTTAAAAGAACGAATATCAAAGTCTGGATACATATCGGCAATTTCTTTTAACGCATTATCTTTTATCTCACCATCTCCCATAAATTGCAGAGCAAGAGCATAATTATTATTATAAAATTTTAACTC
>CAZRNT010000153.1:630-1461 GCA_964601525.1 uncultured Erysipelothrix sp. | reverse complement strand
CTACAACGCTTGGATTTAATTCATCAACAAATCTCTCTAAAAGATAATAAGTCATTAATGGTGGTTGTGAGTTTGTTGCTATATTAATACCCAATAATCCTGATTCTTCCCACAGAACAATCGGTGTGACAGCTGTTTGAACTTTACTACCACCTATAAACACTACATCTTCATCTTCAAATTCTTCTTCAATCTGCTCTCGTCTTGAATCTATCTTCCAATTGTTATTGTTATCATAAATTAAAATCGGAGACACATTAAGATAGACTAATGAAAGTACCATAAAGAAGACTGGTATCTTAAGCCATTTCATTTTATTATCTCCCTTCTTAAAATCCTTGATATATAAAATCACTTGCGCTTACATTTGGACCATAATAACCATAAATAGATATGAATAATATCCAAACAATTAAAATACTCCATCTAAATATTAATGGTTGATTATGTAGCCATTCTCTAACACTTATACCTTTTTCTCTTACGTAACTTATTAATAACAATAAGAGTAAAGCAATAAATAGAACTGTAAATTCTTCCTTTTTTAAACCCAGTTCATAAAGACTTCCATCAAATAATACCCATGGATTCCAAACACTTAAGCTTGATTTAATCATTCGTAATGAAATTTTTAAACTCTTCCCTCTTGAGAAAAATCTTCCAATCACAACGATGAATGTGGTGCGAAGCATTTGAAACAGTTTAAAACTTCCTTCATTAACATCTTTAACACCAAAAAAGTCTCTCATTTTAACATAAATGGGTTCAAGTAATGATTCTGAAAGAACAAAAACTCCATTATATAAACCATAAGCAATAAATTTTAACGAA
>CAZRNT010000153.1:0-620 GCA_964601525.1 uncultured Erysipelothrix sp. | reverse complement strand
CCATGCACCTACTAAGATAAATACAATGAACGAAGCTATCGCTAATGGAACTTGCTTTCCGATATGATTACCAAATTTCTTTCTCATATTACGACCCATTTTTCCAAATCTTTTTGAAAGTGCTATTGGATAGAATACATAATCACGCATCCATGAGCCAAGTGTGATATGCCACCTTTTCCAGAATTCTGAGACTGTTTTAGCAAAGTAAGGTTGATTAAAGTTATCAAGCAATTCAATTCCAAACATTTCAGAAACACCACGTATCATGTCAATTCCACCGGAAAAATCACCATAAATCTGAATTGAATAAAATAGAGATGCAATCAATAAAGTTAATCCTTGATAATCTTGGTAATTATTAAATACTTGATTTACCAATACTGATGCACGATCAGCAATAACAATCTTCTTAAAAATACCTAAACTGATTAATTCCATACCATAAACAATATTTTCATATTTTAATGAAACCTGTTTTGAAAACTGTGGATAAAGATCATCAAACCTAGAAATAGGTCCTTGTATAATTTGCGGAAAATAAGAAACAAAAAGAGCATATTTTCCGCAAATTATACAAGGACCTATTTCTAGGTTCGATAATCTATAAATAGGTCCTT
>CAZRNT010000152.1:0-2257 GCA_964601525.1 uncultured Erysipelothrix sp. | reverse complement strand
CATTGTCTGTAAGTGAAATCAAATTCCCTATATGCAATAAAGTTTCTATAATCACTTTGATTTGACATAACTTTTTGAATGATTTCATATGGATCTTCCAAATTTAATATCTTCATTATCTCATCGTAGAGTTGAGTTTTAGGATGACGATTGTCAACTTGATAAACAAAAGCTTCTATTATTTTTTTACCAATCCAAAAACCACTTCCCCCATCATCAATCAGATAACCAAATCCGCCGCTTCTAGTGAATTCATCACCATCTTTACGTAGAGCAATTGAACCTGTTCCTGAAATCACAAATACTCCATCTTCACCGTTAAGTGCAGATATTAGTGCAAATTGGGCATCATTGTATAAGATAGCTTCAGGAAATACCGCATAAACAGAATCTTCAATGCCTTTTCTAATTTTGGGATCATTTCCATAACCTGCCATACCTATCGCAACTTTAAACTTATCCGCTTCATAACCCAATTCATTCATTTCAATTTTATAATCGTTCAATGATTTTTCAATACCATCGAAACCAACTTTCATAAAGTGCAATGAATCTTTAATACTCTCATGAACAATGTTTCCTAAATTGTCCATTAAAACAAAACGAGTATGAGTGCCGCCAGCATCAATTCCTAAAATCATTTGCTGAGACGGAATTTTTGCCAAGGTTTAATATAGTCAATTAAGAAAATCTCATCTTCTTTAATTCTGGCGACAACATTTGATTTTCCTGAGTTAACCATATCTTCTTTAACAATCTGTAATTCACCGGCATAGTGTCCGTATAAACTGCTCTCAATAACAATATCTCCACGTCTTAAAATTTCAGGAGCATTAAACACTTCAAAATTATGTCCTTTATATTTAACACGACTTTGAGTTGAACGAATAATATAAGCACTTAAATCACCACGATTAAAATGCAAGAAATCTAAAACAATTTTCTTTTCTGTTTCTGGAACATTATCTACAAAATCAACGCTTAAGTTCAATAGATCAAGATGAACATTTGAAATTGCTTCTAATTCTTCATCACTTGGGTAACAATTAGAGATAATTAAATCATCCACAGCATCTAAAGCAATGTGATGTTTCAATTGTATATCAATTGGCATCTTACGGTGCATCTCAATTGTTGGTAATCCCTCTTTTACAGGCCATGGTCCAAAAGCACCAGGTGTGTTACTTGAGATAAAAGCTGCAGTTCTCAAGCCATGCTTAGTAAAGTTCTTAGAAGTACTTATAAAGTGCTCTAAAGTTAAACCAGCATATGGATGAGGATAAAAATTATGACAACCAATCAAATTATATTTATTAGGATGGAAATCCATAATGGTATCAATATAATGTGTATCATTACTCATATTGATTTCAATCTTCAAGTCTTGAGGATTAAATGTCATTAAGCTTTCCTCACTACCTGTATAACCAGCATCTAAACGAATACCATCTGCATGGATATCTTCAAAAAATGATAAGTCTTGATAAGTAATACCCAATTCATCAAACACACGAGGACTCACATCCACAATAACTTCAAAACCTAATTCTTTAGCAAAAGTATTTACTTCCACAAATTCTTCTTTGATTACTTCCTTTGGTTTATCTACAGACAACAAGCAAGAAAAAATACGTGAAAAACCATACTTCGATGCCTTTTCAATATATGACTTCATATCCTCTAAACTTGATTTATCTGGATAAATTGATATTCCTAATTTTCTCATAGTATCTCCTTTATATTTAACTATAATTTCATTGTAATTTTACCACGAGGGAAACTTTATTTCAATGAAGCACCATTACATAATAAAAAAAGCCCTCCTCAATAGGAAGGGCTACGACTACATATTAATTATCAAATAAATAACCGAAAATATAATCAGTGCAACACCAGCAATCATTTGATAAATACCTGAAGAAGACTTATTAATCAATAAATCAGCAAAAACCACAGTTTTCTTCTTAGCCTTCAATACCTTAGAATAAGCAGATATCTTAAACATTCCCCAAAGAGAAAAGAAAATACCCGCACCTAATATTCCAATAAACATCTTCATTGTTTCATTCATATTATCACCTCACTGTATTATGATAGAAATACAATCTGTTGTTGTCAACAATTATACAGTTAAAAAGAATAATTTTATTTTTAACAATTAAATCATATACACTATTAAAGCCTTCTAATAACTATTTTCATCATGAAAACAAATGTAATTTATGTTAAAATAAGGCAGAGTTAGAAGAGGATATAA
>CAZRNT010000151.1:0-2258 GCA_964601525.1 uncultured Erysipelothrix sp. | reverse complement strand
AATAGAAGGTGAAGACTTATACTTAATTGGTACAAGTGAGCATTCTATGATCGGTAAATATATTGATACTATTGTTGATGAAAATACATTACCTCATAAACTTACAAGCTATTCTCCTTGTTTCCGTAAAGAAGTAGGAGCACACGGTATAGAAGAAAGAGGAGTTTATCGAATTCATCAATTTGAGAAACAAGAAATGGTTATTGTTTGTCATCCAGATGATAGCAGTAAATATTTTGAAGAATTATATAAGAATACTGTAGAGTACTTTGAAACACTTGAAATACCTGTTCGTGTTTTAGAATGCTGTTCAGGTGACTTAGCTGATTTAAAACATAAGAGTGTTGATGTAGAAGCCTGGAGTCCAAGACAAAAGAAATTCTTTGAAGTAGGTAGTTGCTCAAATCTAACAGATGCTCAAGCTAGAAGATTAAAAATTAGAATTAATACAGAAGAAGGAAATATCTACGCACATACATTAAATAATACAGTAGTTGCTCCACCAAGAATGTTAATAGCTTTCTTAGAAAACCATTTACAAGAAGATGGAAGCATTTATATTCCAGAACCATTACGTCCTTACATGGGATTCAAAGAAAAGATAGAATTAAAAAAATAAACCGTTTAAGCGGTTTATTTTTCTTTTATAATCATTGCAATCTGTTTTAAGACTGAATTTTCATCATTTGAACCAATAATATGATCAGCTATCGCTTTAACATCATTATGGGCATTAGAAACAGCATAGGAAGTTCCCGCTTTTTCTAAAAGTTCTATATCATTATGATAATCACCAAATGCATAGACTTGTTCTTTATTTAAATCATAATAATCTAATAAAATCTGAAGTCCTTCGCTTTTATTAACATTTTGATTCATAGCATCAATCCAAATATTACCAGCTAAAACAATATTAACGTCCTGCTTAAATTTAGGATATAAAGTTTTATGGTATAGTTGTTCAGCATTATTTAAATTTAAATATGTTACTTTCACAACATCTTCATTTATGTCCCGTAGATCTTTTACTATTTCAAAATCTAAATAGTATTCATAGAGCATTATTCTGTGCTCTTCGTTATAAAGATCAACATAGGCAGTATTTTCAGTAACTAAGACAATAGAAGTTTTTTCTAAGGATTCACCAATTTCAATTAAATCTAAAACAATCTCTTTATCCATAACACTTTTGTATATTGTCTTACCTTCAACGGATACAAATGCTCCATTATCTGATATAAAATCAATATCTTTTAAGTAATTTACCATTTTATGCTTCATATTGTATAATGCCCGTCCACTTGCTAAGACGAAATGCATATCATTTTCTTTTATTTCTGATAGATAATCATTAAAATCATGGGGAACATTAGAACTTGTGTCTAAAAACGTACCATCCATATCACTAACAAATATTTTATTCATCAAAACCTCCTAATGTTTCATGTGAAACAATTATATAACTATGTATATTCTATTGCAATTATACTTGAATTTGATATAATAATACATGTCACTACAACATATTCTAATGAACCAGGTCAGGGTGGGAACACAGCAGCCTTAAGTTAGCTCTTATGTGTGTAGTGACCTTTTTTTATATAGAAATAAAGGGAGCGTGATTAGATGGCAACGGACAATGAATTTATGGCTTTAGCGATTAAAGAAGCTCGAAAAGCCTTTAAAAAAGATGAAGTTCCAGTAGGAGCAGTATTAGTTTATCAAGGTGAGGTTATTGCTAAGGCACACAATCAAAGAGAATTAAAACAATCCACATTGAGTCACGCAGAAATTGAAGTGATTAATCAAGCAAATAAACATTTTAATTCATGGAAGTTAGAAGATTGTACGCTCTATGTCACTTTAGAGCCTTGTATGATGTGTTTAGGAGCAATACAACAAGCTAGAATAGAAAAAATAGTCTATGCGACTGAAGACACAAAGTATGGATATACTAAATATATAAAACAAAATCGAAATCTTAACTTCTATCCTGAAATTGAATCTGGAATACAAAGAGATGAAGCACAAAGACTTATCAAAGAATATTTCAAACAAAAAAGAAAAGAAAATTTAATTATTAAAGAATGTTCAAAAAAATTGATTAATGAATACTATAGGGTCAGAGAGGAAGTCTTTGTTAAAGAGCAAAATGTCAGTTTAGATGAAGAATATGATAAATACGATCAGGTAGATAATGAAAATGTTAAACACATTATAGCAATAATTAATGATCAAGTTGTTGGAACGATGAGATT
>CAZRNT010000150.1:864-2269 GCA_964601525.1 uncultured Erysipelothrix sp. | reverse complement strand
TTTACCATCTGCTGATCCGGATCGTGTAAAACAAGAAATTGAAGATGTTTTAGGAGTTGATTCATCAAAGGCACCTTTAATCAGTGCGAAAACAGGATTGAATATTGATCAAGTCTTAGAAGGGATAGTTGAACAAATTCCAGCACCTAAGGGATCAAGTGATAAACCATTACAAGCACTTGTCTTTGATTCGTTCTATGACCCATATCGTGGTGTTGTTGTTTCAATTCGTGTAAAAGAAGGAGAAATTGCTGTTGGCGATACCATTCGTTTTATGGCATCAGAAGCAGAATTTGAAGTTATTGAATTAGGGGTTAGAACTCCTAAAGAAGTTAGAAAAGATAAATTAACAACAGGTGAAGTAGGTTGGATGAGTGCATCTATTAAATCCATTCAAGATGTTGATGTCGGTGATACAATTACTCATGTTGACAATCCAGCAAGTGAAGCATTACCTGGATATAGAAAACTTAATCCAATGGTTTATTGTGGACTGTATCCAATTGACTCTAAGAGATATACAGATATGCGAGAAGCACTTGAGAAAATGCAATTAAATGATTCTTCATTGGTCTTTGAACCAGAAACATCTCAAGCTTTAGGTTTTGGTTTTAGATGTGGTTTCTTAGGACTTTTACATATGGATGTTATTCAAGAGCGTCTTGAAAGGGAATATCAATTTGATTTAATCGCAACTGCACCATCAGTTATTTTCCATGTTTACCAAACTGATGGAAGTATGATAAAGATTGATAACCCAGCTAACATGCCAGTATCAAATGTTATTGATAGAGTTGAAGAACCTTATGTTGAAGCACATATCCTTGTTCCAAGTGATTATGTTGGACCGGTTATGGAATTGTGCCAAGCAAAGCGTGGGGAATATAAGGACATGCAAGCACTTGACAATACAAGAATGAATATTGTTTATGAATTACCTCTTGTAGAAATTGTTTTTGATTTCTTTGATAAGTTAAAATCTGTAACCAGAGGTTATGCATCCTTTGATTATGACTTTATAGGCTATCGTGAATCTAAATTAGTTAAGATGGATATTCTTTTAAATGGCGAAGTTGTGGATGCCTTATCAACCATTGTTCATCGAGATTTTGCTTATCATCGTGGTAAAGCAATTACCGATAAATTAAGGACATTAATTCCAAGACATCAATTTGAAGTTCCTATTCAAGCAGCAATTAATCAAAAAGTTATTGCTCGTTCAACCATTAAAGCCTTAAGAAAGAACGTTATCGCTAAATGTTACGGTGGAGATATAAGTCGTAAGAAAAAATTATTAGAAAAACAAAAAGAAGGAAAGAAACGAATGAAGCAAGTTGGTAGTGTTGAAATACCACAAGAAGCCTTCATGTCTGTTTTAGCGATGGATGATGAATAAAATAATAGA
>CAZRNT010000150.1:0-854 GCA_964601525.1 uncultured Erysipelothrix sp. | reverse complement strand
AAATCATGCGAGCACAATTCGGATGGGATCAAAGTGATTCCATTCCGTTTTTAATTGAAGGCTTAAAAGAAGAAGTACTTGAATTAGAAGCAAGTCAATTTGAAAGTGAAGAAAATTTTCAAGATGAATTAGCGGATGTATTAATGTATGCTCTAAGTATTTCAATTGATAAAAATTATGATGTAGAAAAAATCATCAAGAATAAAGTAGAGAAGGTAAAAAAACGTGAATACTAAATCATTGTATGTTCACATTCCGTTTTGTGATCATATTTGCGGCTATTGTGCTTTCACTAAGTTTAACTATGAACGGGCAATTTCAGATTCTTTTATGATTCGTTTAATTCAACAAATCTATCACTTAGAAGGTCCTTTTGAAACAATTTATGTTGGTGGGGGAACACCAACATCCTTGGAAGATGACCAATTGGAAGCTTTACTAGAAGTTCTTAGTGAAAAACTAGAGGACGGGGCAGAATTTACTTTTGAAGGAAATCCAGAGAATATTATCCAATCAAAGGTAAGTCTTTTAAAGAAATACGGAGTCAATAGAATGAGTCTGGGAGTTCAAACAAGTGATGATAATCTATTAGATCTCATAGGAAGGCATCATAAATTTTATGATGTAGAAAATGCTGTTGAATTATTAAGAAGTAATGGTATTGATAATATTTCTTTAGACTTAATGTATGGACTCCCTAATCAAAGCTTAGAAAGTTTTATACAAAGTATGAAAGATGTTATTGCATTAGAACCAGACCATGTTTCAATTTATGCATTAACAGTAGAGCCTGAATCATTATTTGGGCGAAAAGGCATTAAACCTGTATCCCTAGATCTTGAAACTGAAATGTA
>CAZRNT010000149.1:2072-2305 GCA_964601525.1 uncultured Erysipelothrix sp. | reverse complement strand
AAGTTTGCATCAACTTCTTTATCATTTAATGCAACGTTAGGTTGTCTGTTATCAGAAACTAAGACAAGTTCAATTTCATAACCATCTTTTTTAATTTCTTCTTTCGCAATTTCTACTACATCTGTCATTGGTTCTGTATGAGAGGCAACTCTAATAAGATTATCCTCTTCTTTTTTACCAGAACATGCGCTTAATAATCCAAGTGAAAGTAAAACTATTGATAATTTTTTAAT
>CAZRNT010000149.1:0-2062 GCA_964601525.1 uncultured Erysipelothrix sp. | reverse complement strand
ATCATAATAATGATTGCTGTATACATAATATCTAATTCCCATCGTTGATAACCATAGACCATGGCAAAGTCTCCAATCCCTCCACCGCCAACAACACCCATGACAGTAGAATAAGATATGAAACTAACAATTGCGGAAGTCATCCCTAATATTAACGAAGAACGCGCTTCAACAAAGAGAAACTTACTAACAATTTGCCAAGTATTAGCACCCAACGATAAAGCTGTATCCACAACCTCATTAGGAACATCCAATAAGGCCTGTTCAACAAAACGAGTATATAAGGATATCGCCACCACAGCCATTGGAATTGAAGCTCCTAAGGTCCCTAATGACGTACCAACAATAAAGCGAGTAATTGGAATCATAAAAATAATAAATAATAGAAAAGGAAAAGAACGAACAATATTTACAAAAAAGTTAATGCTACGATGCAACCAACGATTCTCATGAATACCATCAGGTTTTGTTAGATAAAGAATTGTTCCAAGAGGCAAACCAAAAACTAAAGCAGCAGCAATGGACAATAATAGTAAGACACCTGTTTCACCCAATGCTTTTAAAATTTGACTTTGATATTGAATAAGTATTTCAATCATGATGTTAAGACCTCTTTTGCATAGTCACTATAGGAAATACCTATATCTTGCATCTTTACATTATTGACATGCACAAGTTCCTTTAATTCACCATGTTCCATAATTGCCACTCGATCACAAATCTCCTTCGCAACAGCAAGCTCATGAGTCACAATCACGATGGTAGTCCCTAAATCATTATTGATCTTTTTCAGTAAGCTCAACATCTCTGTTGTAGTTTTTTGATCTAAAGCAGAACTAGGCTCATCACAAAGTAAAATCTTTGGTTTACTAACAATCGCTCTAGCAATCGCAACTCTTTGTTTTTCTCCACCACTCAATTGAGCAGGGTATTGCTTCTTCTTATCAGCTAAACCAACATAATTTAAAGCGTCCAAGACAGCTTTATCATCATCAATTCCTTGAAGATTTAAAGCAATTTTAACATTGTGAAAGACAGTCTTGTTTCTAAGTAAATTATAGTTTTGAAAAACAAAGGCTATATCTTGCCTTAAAATCTGTAATTCTTTCTTTTTTAACTGAGCAATATCAATTCCATCAATCGATATTAATCCTTTATCTTGCTTTTCTAATTGATTTATTAAACGAAGAATTGTGGACTTCCCAGCTCCACTTTCTCCTAAGATTCCAAAAATCTCTTGATCCTTAATTTCTAGGTCCAAGGAATTTACAGCTGCAAAGCGTATACCATTGTTTTGGTAATGTTTTGACACCTGTTTAAATACAATCATTCAATCACCTCTTAACCACAAGTATTATAAGAAAATTACGCTATGATGTCATTGAATGTACACTAAAATTAACATAAATATATAAACTTTAATAAAAGACTACCAAAATGAATAAAAACAATGTATAATAAATCGCGATGGGGCTTTAGCTCAGTTGGCAGAGCGCTTCGCTGGCAGTGAAGAGGTCACCGGTTCGAGACCGGTAAGCTCCACCAACATCTGACCCGTTAGCTCAGTCGGTAGAGCAACTGACTTTTAATCAGTGGGTCGCAGGTTCAATTCCTGCACGGGTCACCATTTAGATACTTAAACTCTTTCATTTTACTGGAAGAGTTTTTTTGTGCCATATTTTTAATGATTTATTACAAGCATACTTAAACAACGCTAAAAATTATTAGTATTGAATTATAAGGATGGTGTTAGTATGAATCAAAAAGAAATTATTAAAACATTAAAAGAAGGAAATGAAAGATTCAAAGCAAATAAAGAAATAAACCATGATTACTCGCAAGCAAGTCTCAAAGAATTTGAAAAAGGACAAAACCCTTTCGCAATCGTTTTATCTTGCTCAGACTCAAGGGTCTCACCTAATATTATCTTTGATCAAAAACTTGGCTCACTATTCACAATCGAAAATGCTGGTAATGCTCTAAGTGATAGTGCCCTTGCCAGCATTCAATACGCAGTCAATGAACTAAATATTAAAGTTTTAGTACTCGTAGGTCACTCGCA
>CAZRNT010000148.1:0-2337 GCA_964601525.1 uncultured Erysipelothrix sp. | reverse complement strand
GTTAAACAAGCGTATACACCTCATTTAGATAATTTAATGGCAACATGTCCAAATATCAAACTTCAGGCACATGGTACTATGGTTGGTCTTCCAACCGATGATGACATGGGTAACTCTGAGGTTGGACATAATGCTTTAGGAGCAGGACAAATTTATGCTCAAGGGGCAAAGCTTGTCAATAAATCAATTGAATCAAAAGCAATGTTCGCAACCGATACATGGAAATGGTTAACTGATGATTTAGAAGGTAACACCCTTCACTTCATTGGTCTTTTATCTGATGGTAACATTCACGCCCATATCAATCACGTAAAAGCGATGATTACCCAAGCGAAAGAAGATGGCGTAAAACATGTCGCCTTACACGCATTACAAGATGGTCGTGACGTTGATCAACAATCAGCATTGATTTATATTAATGATATGCAAGATTTATTTGACAACTTAAATGATGAAAACTTCCACGCAGAGTTTGCTAGTGGTGGTGGAAGAATGCTTGTAACCATGGATCGTTATGATGCTGATTGGGGCATGGTAGAACGTGGATGGAATGCACATGTTAAAGGCCAAGCACGTGGCTTTGCAAGTGCTCAAGAAGCAATTGAAACATTCCGTGCAGAAGAAGAAGGTCTTTCAGACCAATATATTCCAGCATGGGTAGTGGAAAAAGATGGTAAAGCAGTCGCTCCTATTGTTGATGGTGATGCAGTAATCTTCTTTAACTTTAGAGGAGACAGAGCGATTGAAATGTCAAAAGCATTTGAAATGAAAGAAGACTTCAATTACTTTGATCGTGGACAAGTTCCAAATGTCAAATATGCAGGTATGTTGCAATATGATGGCGACTCAAAAATTCCTGAGAATTTCTTAGTTCACCCACCTCATATTCAAAATACCTTAACAGAAGTCCTTGTTGAAAATAACATGGCTTCATTTGCGATTTCCGAAACTCAAAAATATGGTCACGTAACCTACTTCTGGAATGGTAACAAGTTAGGTAAATTCAGTGAAGAACTCGAAACTTTTGTTGAAGTTAAAGGTGATGATGTAACATTTGATCAAAGACCTTGGATGAAATCAGCAGAAATCACAGATCAAGTAATCGATGCTCTTGAAAGTGATAAATATGACTTCATTCGCTTAAACTTCCCTAATGGAGATATGGTTGGTCATACAGGTGATATGCTCGCAACGATCGTTTCAGTTGAAGCTGTTGACTTAGCACTTGGACGTTTACTTCCAGCTGTTAAAAAAGCAGATGCAACATTAATTGTCCTTGCTGACCATGGTAATGCCGATGAAATGGTTGATAAAAAAGGAAATGTGAAAACATCACACTCCCTAAACCCAGTACCATTTATCGTTTACAATAAAGATGTTGAATTAAAAGAAGGACACTTCGGTTTAGCTAACGTAGCTGCAACTGTTGCTGATCTACTTGAGATTGAACCGCACGATACATGGGAAGAATCATTAATTAAATAAACTAAAAGAAAAGGTCTCTAACACAAAGAATGTGTTAGAGACCTTTTTTAAGTAACCGTCAAATAAGGACAATACTTTAGAACCAATAGATCTTTAAAATACTCACAGGCATAATAATATTCTTTTTTCCCATCTATTGGTATAGTCACTAAATATTCACGGTTCAAATAGTAATTCATTTCACTTACATTTAAAATACCATCTTTTACAAAACTATAAATAAATTCTGGATCGTCCAGCAAGGTTCTTTGAGTATAATTTAAAGATGATATGGTACTTCTTTCTTTTAAATAGTAAAAGTTAAGTTTTTTCTCTGAATCGTCATTGATATATTGTTGAATAAAATCGCGAATTGACGCATCATCCCACATTAATTCAATCATATAAGCATATATAAGTTCATTAATTTCTTCTAAATCCTTATTCGCTATATCAATGATTACAAAAGTCAATTTACTTGCCATATTCATAATTTGTAAAGACTTTTTACCTTGAATATAAAATACTTTTGCTCCCCATGAAAAAATATCATTTGTATTACTATTACCTACACTAGCAGTAATTTTTGTATCCAATTTAATTCTTGAATCAAGATTATATCTTTCAGCAGTTCTTTTTGTAACGGAAATATCCATAAAATTTACCTTTCTGTTGTTTTTATTGACAATTTTTAAAAACAAACTTTCTATTTTATTAATTAATTATATCATATTAGTTTTTAACATAAGAAAAAACTAACACAACTTTACGTACGGTTATACAAATTCTGCTGTCGGTGACAACTTATGTCACTGACACTTTTTTAGTTTTTAAGTAAAATAAAAAGATCATCACTTTTAAAAAAGTAGCTCT
>CAZRNT010000147.1:0-2399 GCA_964601525.1 uncultured Erysipelothrix sp. | reverse complement strand
CAGGGTTAGTTTCCCGACCGGCGGTACACTCCGCAACCCACATTTGTGGTGGAACTGGTTGGATTCCAGTAGCGACAGTAAAGTCTGGATGGAAGAAGTCTTTTTTTTCATGTGTGCCTTGATGTTATTATTTTTTTCATGATAACAAAAGGAGGATTCGATGAAAAAAAATAATACACGTCAAATGGTTCAGATTGCTTCACTATCAGCAATCTCAATAGTTTTCTTTGCTTTTGCTTTTAGATTAATTCCCGGAATTCCTTTAAAAGCTGATTTAAGTGATTTTCCTGTAATGATAGCAGCATATACAATGGGGCCTATGGCCGGAGTCATGGTTGCATTATTAAAAAATATTATTCATGCGCTTTTTTTATCAAGTGATGGATCAATTATTGGAGAAATTGCAAACTTTGCTTTTGCAGTTTTTATAATGCTTCCTGTCAGTATCATTAAAGGTGATGATAAAAAGAAAAATATTCTAATTCTATTTCTTGGTTTATTTATAGCAGCTGCTTTAATGCATATTTTTAATTACTATGTAACTTTCCCATTATATGGAATGCCAAGTGAGGGAAAGTCGGATTTGTTGCTTTCTGTCTTTTTACCATTTAATTTGGTTAAAGGTCTAATTTTATATGTCTTATTCATACTATCAAGACCTTATTTCGATAGAATTCATCGATAAGCTTATGGTATAATGTATTGTAAGGAGTGATCGAATCTATGAAATCTCGCGTTGAAAAATATTCAAAATTACATCAAGAAATTGCTTCTGATGCTGAAAGCAATATTGAAAATTCAGATTTATCTCATTTTGCAAATCGTCTTAATGAAATTGACGATCAATTTGAGCGTGTTCATACAGCAAGTCACAATGTTGTGGAACCAAGTAGAGCAAGAAAAAATGAATATGTAGAAGCTGAAGAAAAAGAAGCTTTAGTAAATACTTTTGAAAATCATTATTTAAAAGATTTTTTAGAGGAAGTTAAAGAGTATAATGTCAAAAAAGGTTATCGTGACATGAGTGATACTCAAGCCAATATTCTTCAAGATTTACATGATCAACTTGATTCACCAAAGTTTTATAATCAAGTTGAGGAAGAGTTAGAATTTGCTGAAGAAGAAAAAGTTGAAGAGCAAAGTTTGAATCAAGAAGTATATGATGAGAAAAAATTAGAAGAATTAGCAAATGAATTAATTGAGGATAAACCTTTTGAAGATTCTGAAAAAGAAGAACAAAGTTTATCTGATGAAAAAGAAGAGTTTAGTGGTGAAACATTAGTCTTTGGTCATGAAATATTTGATGAGAAGTCTGATGAACAAAACCTTGATGAGGAAACCATCGCTATGGCAATTCAAGAAATGTCATTTGATGAAAGTGAAGATTTTACTGATGAACTTTCTACAGATAATAATTTTGAACAAAACTTATTAGAGCAAACTCAAACACTTCAACATAAAGTGATTGATTTAGAGAAAGATTTAGATGAAATGAGTTCAACAACTGCAAGGACTAATCAATTACTCCATGTGGTTTTATCATTATTGCTTTTTGCAATTATTGTTGTTGCACTCTTATTAGTGGCACAACTACCACAATTTAGAAGGTGATTTTTATGTTTAATATAGCAATAGATGGTCCAAGTGCTTCAGGTAAAAGTAGCATTGCAAAAGGACTTGCAAAACGATTAAATTTAATTCATATAGACACAGGAGCAATGTATAGAACCATTGCTTTTGCATGTTTAAGCGAGGGAGTTTCTCTTGATAGTGAATTAATATGTACACAGATTGCTGAAGATAGTGATATCCGATTTGATCAAGAAGGTAACATTTATCTAAACGATGTAGATGTTTCACAGAAAATTCGTCATGATAAAATTTCTAAAGCTGCATCCATTGTTTCACAACATGCTGGAGTACGAGAAATTTTGGTTAAAAAACAACAAGAGATGGCTAAGACTAAAGGTTTTATCATGGATGGTAGAGATATTACTTCTGTAGTTTTACCAGATGCAGAACTAAAAGTATATCAGACTGCTGATGTGAATATCAGGGCTAAGCGTCGCTATGAACAATTTCTAGATCAAGGCTTAGATGTCGACTATGATGAAATCTTAGAAGATTTAAAGGCTCGTGATTATCGTGATATGAATCGAGAACATTCTCCACTTGTTAAAGTCGAGGATGCTTTTGAAATTGACACTACGTATTTAAATATTGATGAAGTTATTTCTTTAATAATTAATCAACTAGAGAGCAGGAATTTAATATGATTGATGGAATAGTAGCAATTGTCGGTCGCCCCAATGTAGGTAAATCATCCCTTTTTAATAGAGTGATAGGGGAAAGAAAGTCCATTGTTCATGATGAGCCTGGTGTTACTAGAGATCGAATTT
>CAZRNT010000146.1:0-2402 GCA_964601525.1 uncultured Erysipelothrix sp. | reverse complement strand
AGGTAAAGACATATTCTTTCTAGCCTATACTACAATGTATTCTTATTCACAAACACTGGAAAACGTAAAGTTTAAAAGTTTTTTAATCAGTGACAGTAAAATAAAAGAAGCTTATGTATACAGTGATGGAAAATATAATATTATTCCTTTTAAATTAGAGCGAGATAATCTATATTCCATTGAATCTTCTATGCCTTCCTACATCAAAACTGACCAATATACAAAAGCAACTTTCCCAAGGTTCTCAATTTGGAATACCGATGAAAAATTCGAAGTAGAAATTTGCAATCACAATCAATGTGAAGATAGTAAATTATTAGGTAAAAAAATAAATCAAATGATTTTTCCCACCGATGAGATATATGGAAAAAAAGAAATTAATGAAATAAAGAATAAATTTAAAGAAAAAACAGATCTGAAAATTACATTTAAAAATCTTGAGGATAATTCAATTCCAACAGATCTAAGATATCATTATGACAAGGTTAAACACATAACATATGTTTGGCTTCCAGAAATTTATGAAACAGAATACTTCAATGACGATGGAACACCCAAATCAAAAACAAAAGAAGACGCCTATTTTGTAATTCCAGGAATCGTTACAATCGACTAATTTAAATAAAGTACTAGTCTTTAAAAAGCTAGTACTTTATTCTTATTATTAAACCTTAAAGAGCAAATATAAGCGTTCTAAAAGAAATAACTTTTAGGTATTTACAAATCAAATTAAATGTTATACAATAATACAGCAGTTGGCGGCCGTGGTGAAGTTGGTTAACACACCGGTTTGTGGCACCGGCACGCGCGGGTTCAAGTCCCGTCGGTCGCCCCATATATTAAATTAAGCCCATTCTAAAAAATGTAGAATGGGTTTTTATTATGTACTATAGACCCATCATTTGATATGATTAAAAAAAGAGGTATACACAATGAAAACAATTGAATATAAGAATAAGACAATACACTTTATACCAACCGCCCATGTTTCCAAGCAATCTGTTGAAGATGTTAGAAATGCTATAGAAAACATCGACGCTCAAGCAGTACTAATTGAGCTTGATTCACAAAGAGCACAAGGATTAATGGCAGAAGACGAACAAGAAGATTTAGATATTATAAGCATTATAAAAAATAAAGAATTTACGAATTTCTCAGCAAAGTTATTAATGGCAAGTTTTCAAAAAAGAATCGCCGATGATTTGGAAACTGAAGTAGGTGCAGAAATGAAGATGGCCATCAACTTAGCCAACGAACATTCAATTCCAAAATACTACATTGATAGAGATATTAATATCACAATGCAAAGACTTTGGAACGGACTTGGTTTTTTCAAAAAGATGTCCTTCATCGTTTCATTGGTTCTATCTTCATTTGAAGATGAAGATTTAGAAGTTGAAACATTAAAAGAACAAGATATTCTATTTCAAGCAATTAATGAAATGGACACAAAGCTACCACATCTTTCTGAAGTTATCCTTCACGAAAGAAATCAATACATGGCTAAGAAAATTGTTAGTAATCCCTATGATGAATTAATTGTTGTTATTGGAGCAGCTCATCTTGATGGTATTATTGACTCATTAGACAAAGACATAGATCTTAGAGAACTCAATACCGTACCTGAAAAAAAGAAATTCAATCCTGTCCAATGGATTTTCCCAATCATCCTTGTATCTTTATTTATAGGACTTTTCCTAAAGAGTCCGCAAGCAGGTGGGGAAGAACTAAAACGATGGATTCTATTAAGTGGAGGATTATCAACACTAGGCGCTCTTGCCGTTGGATCTCATCCTCTCACCCTTATCGCAACCATGATCGGAGCACCCATTGGTATTCTCTCACCAGTTCTAGCAGTCGGATTTTTCTCAGGAATAGCCGAAGCTTACGTAAGGCCACCCAAAATAAGTGACTTTGAAAACCTATCAGAAGACAGCTCATCCTTTAAAATGTGGTTTAAGAATAGATTTCTCAGAATCATACTCATAATGTTTATAACTTCATTACTAAGTTCCATTGGAACCTTTATATCAACAGGAAAGATAATAGGTAAATTACTATGACAGAAAAAGAAAAAATGCTAGCGGAATTAGATTATGATGCAAGCGATCAAGAACTAAGACAATTAAGAACTGAATGCCTTACATTTTTAAATGAATACAACCAAAATATAGCCGAAAATAAAAAAGGAAAACTTACAGGTCTTCTTAGCGGCGATACAAAGAGCGCTAAGATTATGCCACCATTCCATTGTGATTATGGTTTCAATATAACAGTAGGAGAAAACTTTTATGCAAACTTCAATTGCGTGATGTTAGACCCAGCACCTATAAACATAGGTGATCGAGTTATGTTTGGTCCCAATGTCCAAGTATATACAGCAACTCATCCCATTGATGCGA
>CAZRNT010000145.1:0-2405 GCA_964601525.1 uncultured Erysipelothrix sp. | reverse complement strand
CTTAGTATATTACTTCACAGCAAATGGTAAATTTACTAATGAAAGGCTAAGCAAAACAGAGCTTACAGCTTTTTAATCATGAATGGGATGATATAAGTAAGTAAAAGTGGTATAATATCTTTTATAAAGTGAAAATATGATGAAAAGTAATAAATTAGAATATGAGGAATATGTGTATGAAATTAAGAAATTTATTATTGATATTATTGGATTTGTTTATAGTTTTAATTAGTTACTTAATTACGTTTTTCATTAGATTTGACTTTCAACCAAGAGGTTTTATATATCTGAGGGAGGTATTTTATTATCTTCCGCTTTTCATTGTTATACACTTCTCTTGGTACAAAATAATGAAAACTGATAAGAGTATTTGGAGTAGAATAAGTATCGATGAGGCTGTGAGAGTTGGAGTGGCAAACTTCGCATCAATGCTAACAATAATACTACTCAAATCTTTAGATGTTTTCAGTAAAATATCTTTAGGAGATATTTTTATTGCTTTCACATTTATAACTTTGGCCCAAGAGTTTATAAGGTTCTCTTATCGACTCTATAGAATTGAGTCATTAAAGAAAGAAAGAAAGAATGGTAAATCAAATAGAGTTGTGATCTATGGAGCAGGTAATGCTGGACATATGATTGCGAAAGAAATTTTAGAAAACGAAAATTATGATGACTACATTATTGGATTTATTGATGACAATAAAGATTTACATGGAAAAACTATAATGGGACTTACAGTATTTGGCTCTAGAAAAGAATTACCACATTTGATTCAAGATCAAAGTGTAGATGAAGTAATTGTTGCTATGCCAAGTACAGAATTACAAAGACGTAAACAAATTATACAACAGTGTTTAAATCTAGGGGTGCAAGTTAAAACAGTAGCATCTGCCCAAAAACTTATTCAAGGTAATGACTTTAAAAATGCAGTAAGAAGAATTGAGATTACAGACCTACTAGAAAGACCTGAAATGGTAATCAATGATTGTGAAATTAAAAATATAATAAAAGACAAATCAGTTTTAGTTACAGGAGCAGGAGGCTCAATTGGTAGTGAGCTAGTAAGGCAAATAATAGCTTACAAGCCAAGTAACTTAATTCTACTCGATATATCAGAAACTGGATTATATAGTATAGAACAAGAATTAAAAATGAAAATGAGATCGAAGGACTTACCTAAAGTTAACATGGAGGCTAAGATAGCTTCAATAAGAGATTATGAAACTTTAGAAGAAATTTTTGCCGAAGGAAAATTCGATATGGTATTCCATGCTGCTGCCCATAAGCATGTACCATTGATGGAAAGTGCACCAAAAGAAGCGATTAAAAATAATATTTTTGGAACAAAAAATCTTATAGATCTATCAGACATCTATGGTGTTAAAGATTTTGTAAATATTTCAACAGATAAAGCAGTAAACCCTACGAATGTAATGGGAGCAACAAAACGATTTAATGAAATGATGCTTCAATGTAAAAATTCAGTTTCAAACACCAATTATGTTGCAGTTAGATTTGGGAATGTATTAGGATCAAATGGTTCTGTAGTCCCTCTATTCCAAAAGCAAATTCAATCAGGTGGTCCATTGACGGTTACTCACCCTGATATTATTAGATATTTTATGACAATTCCAGAAGCGGTTAGTTTAGTTCTTCAAGCAGCAACTTATGCTGAAGGTGGAGAAATCTTTGTACTTGATATGGGAGAACCAGTAAAAATATTACATCTTGCAGAAAATGTTATTAAATTATCAGGCTATGAACCTTATGTAGATATTGATATTGAATTTACAGGATTAAGGCCAGGAGAAAAACTCTACGAAGAGTTACTAATGGCTGAAGAAGGTCTTCAAAAGACAGACAATGACTTAATATTTATTGCGAATCCCATACTATATGAAGAAAAAACAATACTTGAATCTTTAGATTATTTAGATAAACTTCTCGAACGAGATAATGAAGAATTGTTGAAAAATTTAAATAAAGTTGTAGAAACATATAAATATAAGGAGGAAATTAAAAAATGAAAAAAAGAAATATACCATTTTCACCACCAGATATAACTGAAAAAGAAATCGAGCTAGTATCTGAGGCAATGAGGTCAGGGTGGATAACTACAGGTCCTAAGACAAAAGAATTTGAAAATAAATTGGCTAGTTATTGTAATACAGATCGCTTTGTTACTATGAACTCTGCAACAGCAGCAATGGAAATGACTTTGAGATTATTAGGAGTAGGCCCTGGTGATGAAGTTATTACGTCAGCCTATACATATACTGCATCTGCAAGCGTAATCCACCATGTGGGTGCAAAGATAGTTCTTGTTGATATTCAAGATGACAAACCTGAGATGGACTATGATCAATTAGAGGATGCCATTACAGAAAAAACAAAAGTAATTA
>CAZRNT010000144.1:0-2426 GCA_964601525.1 uncultured Erysipelothrix sp. | reverse complement strand
AAAATATTTTGAAATTAAATTTTTATAAATGTCAAAAAGTTTAATAACTTCTGATTTTGGATCAAATCCTAATTTATAAAGTTCATTAGTATTATCTTTTCTTTGATAATATTGTCGCTTTATAATTTCTTGTGCCCATAGCTTTGGATCGTCTAAATCTAGATAGAATATTTTATCACTTGCTTTTGTGAGTTTAGGAACTTTGCTTGATGCGAAACATAAAAGCCCTGATGCTTGGGCTTCAATGAGTACATAGCCAAAACCTTCAAAAAGTGATGGTAAAACAAATACATCCATGGCTTGATAATAGTCTTCGATATTATCGACCATATCAAGGAAGAGAACTTGTTTTTCTAATTGATATTTTCTAACTTCTTGTTTGATTTCTTCTTGTAAAGGTCCTACTCCTAGAAGAAGAAGTGTAACATTACTTTGTAATTTACTTAATTCTTTTAGAATCTTAATAATGAAATGATGATTTTTTTCAAAGGTAAAACGACCTGCGTGGCCAATGACCAGTTGATCTTCTATTTGTAATTCTTTTCTAATTTCATTACGTTTTGAAGGATTTAGTGCAAATCTTTGAACATCAATTCCATTTTTAATAATGGTGAATTTTTGGTCTTGGTAAAGGAATTCTCCTGCTTCTTGCGAACATGCAAGTAGTACTTTAGTATCATCTTTTATTTTGGTTTTTTGTTTCTCTTTAAAGTGAATAATAGCTTTGTTTTCTACGAAGTGTTTACTGGCATGGGAGTGGGAAACAAAGTTCTTGATACCTAATTTTTTCATTTGTCTAAAGACTAGGTGATTCAATGCGTTCATGTGACTATGAACGATATCATAGTTTTCTTTTTTGATTTTTCTTTTAATTGTTTTAATTGAATCTTCTTTGTATTTTAAATCAATTGGTCGATAAGGGATACGAAAAATTTTTGAGTTCATTTTTAATACTTTTTCATCATAAAAACCAGGTGTGCAACCAAAGACTAAAAAGTCAATTTGAATATTATTTTCTTTGGCGTATTTCAATACATTCATCATATATGCTTCAGTTCCTGCTTTTTCCAGGGTTCCGCCATGTACAAAAAGAACTTTTATGCTCATTTTCTACCAACTTTCTCATGTTACCATTATATCAAGGAAAGCATGGTAAAACGAGTAAAACCTTATAATATGCCCTTATTAGTGGATATATTTGACATTATGAGCATTCACTCCTATACTAGCAAAGAGTGTGTTAATTTATTGACAATTAATGCTGATGAGGAGGATTTACTAATTGAATGTATTTTTGAAATTGGCTTTATTGATTTGTTTTGCATTATTAGGGGCTAGAGTAGCTCATCGATTTAATTTACCAAATGTTACAGGTTATCTGATAGGAGGTTTGTTTCTTGGGCCTTCTTTTTTAGCACTCATTTCTTCTGCTGATCAAGTCATGATTAATTTTGTAAATGAGATAGCTTTAGCCGCCATTGCTTTTAATATTGGTGGTGAGTTCTTAATGAAAGATTTTAAGAAGTTGGGAAAGGAAATCTTTATCATTACAGTTTTTGAAGTTTTTGCAGTTGTCTTGCTTGTTTTTTTAGTGATGTTTTATGGCTTTAAACAGAATTTTGTTTTTAGTTTAATTGTGGCATCCATGTCTGCGGCGACTGCACCAGCTGGAACGATGATGGTTATCCAACAATATCGGGCTAAAGGTCCATTAACTAATACCATATTGCCAGTGGCGGCATTGGATGATGCGCTAGGAATCATGGTGTTTGGTGTATCCTTGTCATTTGTGAAAATGACTCTGTCAAACCAAGGTGGATTTAGAATTGGAATGCTTTTTGCACCAATCTTAGAAATTGTCTTGTCGTTATTGTTGGGATTTGTTTTAGGATTTATTTTATCTAGATTAAGTAAGTATGCGAAAACTCAAGAGGAGCTTTTGTCAATGATTCTCTTCTTTATTTTAATGAGTACAGGCCTATCCATGTATTTTGGTCTTTCTTCATTACTTAGTGGAATGATGATCGGTGGTATGTATGTTAACTTGAGTCATCATCCAAGTAGAGTCTTTTCTACACTTAATCAATTTGTACCACCTTTTAATGTTTTATTCTTTGCGATGGCAGGTGCTAGTTTAGATTTATCTGTCTTATCAAAGATTAGTGGATTGGGTATTGCTTATGTATTCTCAAGGGGATTAGGTAAAGTCCTTGGAGCTACGTTGGGGGCTAAAATAGCGAAGTCTAAGGATACGATTGTGAAATACTTAGGCCTAGCTTTATTACCTCAAGGTGGTATCTCAATAGGACTATCAATGACTGTCAGCAAAGATTTACCTCAGTATAGTGAAGGCATTGTGACTTTAATTCTATTTAGTGTTTTAGTCTTTGAAATCATGGGTCCTATATTAGCTAAATTCGCATTAT
>CAZRNT010000143.1:0-2435 GCA_964601525.1 uncultured Erysipelothrix sp. | reverse complement strand
TCGAACCGCTGACCCTCTGCTTGTAAGGCAGATGCTCTCCCAACTGAGCTAAATCTCCGTGTTTCTTAATGCTTTAATAATATACCATATAGAACATTAGATAGTCAACACTAAAATGAAGATATTTCAAATTCTTTTTAAAAAGTGCCTAAAAGTAAAGAAAAAAGCCTATTTCTAGGCTTTAAATTAAGGTTTGGGCTGCTGTGATGATTGCTAATTTGTAAACATCTTCTTCAACACAACCTCTTGATAAATCTGAAACTGGTTTATTTAGACCTTGAAGAATTGGTCCAATTGCTTCATAACCACCTAAGCGTTGTGCAATTTTATATCCAATATTACCTGATTGAATTTCAGGGAAGATAAATACTTTAGCATTTCCTGCTACATCTGATCCTGGTGCTTTTAATTCAGCAACCGCTGGAACAAATGATGCGTCAAATTGTAATTCACCATCAATTTTATATTCTGGTGCTAATTCTTGCGCTATTTTTGTTGCTTCCACAACTTTATCAACTTGAGGACCTGCTGCAGAACCCTTGGTTGAGAAACTCATTAATGAAACAATTGGCTCAATATCAAATAATTCAGCAGTCTTTGCACTCTCGACAGCGATTTCTGCTAATTCTTGAGCATTTGGGTCAATGTTTATTGCACAGTCTGCGAATAAGTAGGATTCTGTACGCTTGAATATAATAAACGCTCCACTTGTACGACTGATGCCTGGTTTTGTTTTGATAATTTGTAATGCAGGTCTAACTGTATCACCTGTTGAGTGAACAGCTCCTGAGACCATTGCGTCTGCTTCACCCATGTAAGTTAACATTGTACCGAAGTAGTTAACGTTTTTAATCCATTCGATTGCACCTTTTTCGTCTAGTTTGCCATTACGACGTTCAACAAGAGCTTTAACCATTTCTTGTTTTTTATCTTCGTCGTATGTGCTAGGATCAATGATTTCCAAACGATCAGTCATAAAACCAATCTTTTGAGCAATTTCATTAATTTCCTTTTCATTACCTAAAACAATAGGATGTACTAAATCATCTGCAGCAAGACGAACAGCCGCTCCGATAATTCTTTCATCATTTCCTTCTGGGAAAACTACTTTGATTTTTTTCCCGACAATCTTTTCTTTTAATCCTTCAAATAAATCCATAATTTCCTCCTATCCCTTTATATTATACATTAATTGTATAAGTTTGTGTGTTTTTGCACAAGTTAAAGCGTTAACAAATAACACAGTAGGAGTTGTTGCATGTTTCTCAAGTTCAAAGATGTTTCTTTATAAAGTTTATCAATTCTGTAATTTATGGTGTTTCTGTGAATAAACAGATCTTCTGCCGCAGCACTAAGGTTTCCTTGGTGTTGCCATAGACTTACAATCAAACGAGAAAGCTCTACATCATTTTCAATATACTTTCTTAAATTTGTCGCGATTGCACTTTCTTTCATCTGTGGAACCAAATAATGAGGTATATAGACATCTACATAATTGATTATTTTTTGTGATTTAGGATGAGATTGAAATAGAATCTGTTCTTCTTTAAATACATCCTTAATTAAATCTATATTGGTTTGGATGCCAATGAATAAACTCGAGTTGCTTGAATAATCATCATCGAGCATAGACATGAATCCCTTTAACTTGTCAATATTAGCATTGAATGAATCACAAATTAATACACCATACTCATCATTTAAAAAGAAACAATCATATACGGTATCAAAATATGATCTAAAGGATTCAAGCCATGTATTTTGATGACCTGATAAGTTTTTGACATGAAAATGTATACAAGTAATTGCATCGACATTTTGAGGATGAACAGTAGAATCTTTTACTAGAAAGTCATACCATACAGATTCAAGATTTAAATCATTCATCATTGAATTCAATAAAAGTATTTCTTCTTCCTTTAGTCCTTCCTTATATATATGTAAATATTCAATTCCGTCAAAGTAATTAAAATATTTATCATTTTCATTGTATGAATTTGAAACTATCGAGTTTTTATAAATTTTTGCTAAGTCTTTTGCTTTCATATTTTAGCTCCTTGCACAAGTTCTTTGTTCACATTAACTATATCATAAATGTAAAGGCTTGATTATAATGTAATTAGAACAAGGAGGATATTATATGTCGAAAAAAATTGTATTGAAAGATATTTATAAACGTTATGATAAAAATCCTAATTATGCCGTTACAGATTTTAACCTAGAGGTAGAAGATAAAGAGTTTATCGTATTTGTTGGTCCATCAGGTTGTGGTAAATCAACGACTTTACGTATGATTGCTGGTTTGGAGGACATTACAGAAGGTGAAATTTACATTAATGATCGCTTAGTTAATGATGTTGAACCAAAAGATCGTGATATTGCAATGGTTTTCCAAAACTATGCACTTTATCCACATATGACAGTATATGATAATA
>CAZRNT010000142.1:0-2460 GCA_964601525.1 uncultured Erysipelothrix sp. | reverse complement strand
CTGCATCCACACCACTTTCAAGAACATCGCCAACCTTAATTCCTTTTGGAGCTAAGATATATCTTTTTTCACCATCTGCATAGTGTAATAACGCAATGTTTGCTGAACGGTTTGGATCGTATTCGATTGTTGCTACCTTTGCAGGGATAGCATCTTTGTTACGTTTAAAATCAATAATACGATATTGACGCTTATGTCCACCACCAATATGGCGAGTAGTCATGCGACCTAAGTTATTTCTACCACCTGTCTTATCAAGTGGCGCCAACAATGAACGTTCAGGTTTAACATTCTTAGTCAATTCTGTATTTGCCAGAGTTGACATGTTACGACGTCCAGGAGTAGTTGGCTTATATGTTTTTATTGCCATAATCAATTTCCTCCTTACGCAAGTTATCCGGAAATAGCGTAATTCTTCCGATAAGTTTATTTAAATTAGAATAAGTCGATTGTGCTTCCTTCAGCAAGTTTAACAACTGCTTTACGAACTGACTTAGTCATTCCTTCATATTGTCCAACACGTTTTTTACGTGGTTTGACATTTAATACATTAACTTTTTCTACTTTAACATCGAAGATTTCTTCAATTGCTTGACGAATTTCGATTTTATTTGTTCCCTTAGCAACTTCAAATGTTACTTTGTTCTCATCAGCATGCAATTGCACTGTTTTTTCAGTGATGATTGGGCGTAGAATTATATCTCTAGGGTTTCGCTTCATTATGCAAATACCTCCCCAGCCTCAAGAGCTGCTTTTTCTGTAAAGACAACATGATTAGCATTAACAATGTCATATACATTTAAGTATTCAACAGTTAATAGTAATACATTAGGAAGGTTTCTCATTGATAAGTAAGCATTATCTACTTCTTCTTCATTTGAAACTACGAACAATGTTCTTCTTTCCAAGTTTAATGCTGTCATAACTTTTGCGAATTCTTTAGTTTTAACATTTTCAAAACTTAAGTTTTCAATTACTACTAGACTTTCGTCAACAACCTTTTGTGACAAGGCTGAATTAAGAGCCAATCGACGTACTTTACGATTTAGATTGTAACCATAATTTCTTGGTGTAGGTCCGAAAACAACCCCTCCACCTCTCCATTGTGGTGAACGAATGGAACCATGACGAGCACGTCCTGTTCCTTTTTGACGCCATGGTTTACGTCCACCGCCACGAACTGCTGAACGGTTCTTTGTAGCGTGTGTACCTTGTCGCATTGATGCTTGTTGCATTACAACTGCATCGAAGATAGCTTGTTTGTTAGGTTCAATACCGAAAACAGCTTCATTTAAATCTAACGTACGAAGACTCTTGCCTTCTTGATTTAAAATATCGATCTTAGGCATTGTCAGAATCCTCCTTAGAATAATCAGCAAGTTCTACTGGGTCTTTTGACTTAACACGTTTAACTGTTGATTTAATAACAACAAAGCCACGACGTGGTCCAGGAACATTACCTTTGATTAATAAATAATTTTGATCTGTATCTACTTTGATAATTTCTAGATTTTGATTAGTGCGAACATAATGTCCAGTTTGTCCTGGCATTACCGCACCTTTTTTAATGCTCACTCCTTGTATACCACCGGTAGCTAATGAACCAATTCCTCTATGGAATCTAGATCCATGAGATTTAGGCCCTAATGATTGATTGTTTCTTACAATCGCTCCTTGGTAACCTTTACCACGTGAGATACCTGTAACATCTACAAAATCTCCCGAGTTAAATAAATCCGCTTTAATAACATCTCCGACCTCATACTCTAACATTTCTGAGCCAGCGATTTCTCGAACAAATTTCTTTGGTGCTGTACTTGCCTTAGCAGCGTGAGCAATCTCAGATTTGTTCGCACGTTGTTCTTTCTTATCGAAAGCTCCCAATTGTACAGCATCATAGTCATCACTTTCAATTGTTTTCTTTTGTAAAACAACATTTGGTTCAACTTTAACAACTGTAACAGGGATTAATCTTCCTTCTGATGAGAAGACTTGTGTCATTCCTAATTTACGTCCTAATAATCCTTTCATGATTTCTCCTCCCTACTAAAGTTTTATCTCGATGTCAACACCACTTGGTAGATCCAATCGTGTCAATGCATCGATTGTTTCTGCAGTTGGTCCAACAATTTCAATCAAACGGTTATGCGTTCTTGATTCAAATTGTTCTCGAGAATCCTTATTAACGTGTGGTGATCTTAGTACAGTAACTACCTCTCTTTTTGTAGGTAAAGGTACTGGTCCTACGACCTTTTTTGCACCGTGATTCATAGCAGCTTCAACAATTTTTTGTGCAGCTGTATCAATTGTGCGTGATTCGTAAGCTTTTAAACGAATCCTAATGAAATTCTTTGCCATGGAAATTCCTCCTTCTAACTGTCTATTCCAATAGACCTGCTCCATGCAAATTCCCCGAACTTCTCACTGACCATGACAACGCTTATCAGTGTGCCGGCAACC
>CAZRNT010000141.1:270-2485 GCA_964601525.1 uncultured Erysipelothrix sp. | reverse complement strand
CTTCTTATTTGCATACTTAGCTAATCAATGTACCATTTTTTATTTCATCAACAAACAAGAGTTCAAAGTTTTCTTTGTCTTTTGCTGCAAGAATCATACCTGATGATAATACACCACGAAGTTTAACTGCTTTTAAGTTCTTAACGAGAACTACTTTTTTATTTATTAACTCTTCCGGTTGATAATGATCGACTAAACCACTAACAACTTGCACAACATCATTACCTGTATCTAATTGAATAACATACAACTTGTCTGCATTCGGATGAGCTTTTACTTCTTTAATTTGTGCCACAATCATTTTTACTTTTTTAAATTCATCAAAACTTACTTCTTCAAGTTCTGGCATTTTTTCTACTTTTGGTTCTTCTTTTTCTAATTTTTCTAATGTCTCTTTAACATCCAATCGATTAAAAATAATTCTTGGTTTTTCGATAATCTTATGATTAAGAGGGTAAGTTCTACACTCTCTAGCATCATCTAGACTTCGTTTCTCAATATTTAATTGATCTAATATCTCTTTGGATGTTTCTGGAATAAATGAATCTAATACAATTGCTCCAACACGAATTGCATCAAGTAAATTATAGAGAACTGTTTCTAAGCGAGCATGTTTAGCTTCATCTTTAGCTAATGCCCATGGTTCAGTTTCATCAATATACTTATTACATCTTCTGAATAGTTTAATAACTTCATCAAGTGCTTGAGCAACGTGTAATGTAGCCATTTTATTTTCAACTTTTTCTACTAAATTTGCTGTCATGTCTAGCAATTCATCATCCATTGCTTCATGGACATCATTTCGTGTGATAACACCATCAAAATATTTATTAACCATTGATATTGTTCTATTAACAAGATTTCCTGTGATATTGGCTAAATCTGTATTAATTCTTTCAATCATTAATTCATATGTTAATGTTCCATCACGATCATATGGCATTTCGTGAAGCATTAGATATCTTACCGCATCGACACCAAACACTTTAGCTAAATCATCAACATAAAGGACATTACCTTTAGATTTACTCATTTTTCCATCACCAACAAGTAACCATGGATGACCAAATATTTGTTTTGGTAATTCAATATCTAGTGCCATAAGTAGAATTGGCCAATAAATTGTATGGAATCGTAAAATATCTTTTCCTATAACATGAACATCTGCCGGCCAATAATGATTAAATTTCTCATTACTATTACCATCAACGTCATATCCTAAACCTGTAATGTAATTACTTAAAGCATCAATCCATACATAAATAACATGATTATCATCAAAATCAACTGGAATTCCCCACTTAAAGCTGGTTCTAGAAACAGCTAAATCATAAAGTGGTTCCTTCAAGAAATTTTGAATCATTTCATTTTTTCTTGATTCCGGTTGGATAAATTCTGGATATTTTTCAATATGATCAAGAAGGCGATCTTGATACTTACTTAATTTAAAGAAATAAGTTTCTTCTTTTTGTCTCTTGATATTTGCACCACATTCTGGACAAATACCTTCCTCTTTAACTTGTGTATCTGAATAAAAGGATTCACATGATTTACAGTACCAACCTTCGTAAAATCCTTTATATAAATCTCCTTGTTCATATAGCTTTTTAAAGATTTTTTGAACTTGTTCTTTATGATATTCATCTGTTGTTCTAACAAATGAATCGTAGGAAACATTCATCAAATCAAATAATCCTTTAATTATTCCCGCAATTTCATCCACATATTCTTTAGGTTGTGAATTATTATTTTTAGCATAATCTTCTATCTTTTGCCCATGTTCATCGGTACCTGTTTGAAAATATACATCATAGCCTTGAGCTCTTCTAAAACGAGCAATACTGTCTGTTAAAACAATTTCGTAGATATTTCCAATATGAGGCTTTGCTGAAGTATAGGCAATAGCGGTTGTTATATAATATTTTTCTTTTTCCATAGTTAATTCCTCCGCGAACTCTACAATACATTATAGCGTATTTCGATTTCCTCTACAAACCAATTAAATTAATCATATTTTTATATTTATGTTGAATTTTTTATAATAAATATTGAAATCAGGACTAATTTTAAAAAAATCTGTAAATGATTCTTTCAAAGAAGAGTCATTCACAGATTATAACAATATATATTATTCTTTATCTAGACATTCACGACAAATTCCTTCAAAGTTAATATCATGTGTTTTTTTTATTTTTATTTTTTTATTTTCTTGTGG
>CAZRNT010000141.1:0-260 GCA_964601525.1 uncultured Erysipelothrix sp. | reverse complement strand
GTTAATATCATGTGTATTAACTTGACAGTCGAGTTCTTTTTCAACTATCTTATGAAGCTGGTCCTGGTACCCTATACTAACATCTTGAATTTTGTTGCATCTTACACAACGAAAATGATAATGATCATGTACATTTTTATCATATATATAACCTAATTCAGGATGACGTACTCGATTAATCAACTTTTCATCATAAAGAACATTCAAGTTTCTATAAACTGTAGCAATACCAATTGTTACGTTTTGTTCTTTTAATTTAG
>CAZRNT010000140.1:292-2534 GCA_964601525.1 uncultured Erysipelothrix sp. | reverse complement strand
TTAATAAGATGATTGACATTGTTGACAAAGACGAGCTGTATGAATTTATAAAAGAAAGGGGGGAACTAGATGATTAAAGTGGTGACAGTTTGCGGTAATGGAATAGGTAGTAGTCTTATGCTTAAGATGAAACTTGAAGAAATTGCTAAAGAAAATGGAATAGAAATTGAAGCAGAATCAATCGATTCAAATGCCGCTGTTGGTAAAGACGCTGATTTATTTGTTACGGTTAAAGAATTTGAGGGGATCTTTAATTCTGATCAAAAAGTAGCTATTACTCGTTCATACATGAACAAAAAAAAGATAACTGAGGATGTATTACCAATTCTTAAAGAAATGACAAAAAAATAAAAAATAAGGAGGAATTAATATGGAAGGGTTATTAAGTTTTGTAAGTGACATTTTACAACAGCCTGCTTTTTTAATGGGGCTTGTAGCTATGGTTGGTTTAATCGCGATGCGTGCACCATGGCACAAAGTATTAACAGGTACATTAGGACCAATTCTTGGATATTTAATGCTGTCTGCTGGGGCAGATGTAATTGTATCCAACCTTGATCCACTATCTAAAATGCTCGAACACGGATTCAACATTACAGGAGTAGTCCCTAATAATGAAGCTGTTACATCTGTAGCACAAGCACTATTGGGTGTTGAAACAATGAGTATTCTAGTTGCTGGATTGATATTTAATATTATAATCGCAAGGTTTACTCGATATAAATATGTATTCTTAACAGGACATCATAGTTTCTTTATGGCTTGCTTACTATCAGCTGTATTAGGAGCTTTAGGATTCGCGGGCACACCACTCATCCTAATTGGTGGTTTCTTCCTTGGAGCATGGTCAGCAATATCTCCAGCAATAGGGCAAAAGTACACTCTAAAAGTCTCTGATGGCGATGATGTAGCAATGGGACATTTTAGTAGTCTTGGATACTATGTATCAGCCTGGATTGGAACTATTGTTGGCAAAGATTCCAAGAGTACAGAAGATATTAAAGTTCCTGAATCACTCGGATTTATTCGAAATACAACTATTTCTACAGCTCTTACCATGATTGTAATTTATTTGATTGCTGCAGTCGCAGCTGGATCACCTTTTATTGAAGCGGAATTATCAGCTGGTGTTAATGCCTATGTATTTGCAATTCTAAGTGGACTAAAATTTGCTGTTGGGGTAGCAATAGTCTATGCTGGTGTTCGTATGATTCTTGCCGACTTGATTCCAGCATTCCAAGGTATTGCTGGTAAAATCATTCCTAATGCCGTTCCTGCTGTTGACTGTGCAGTTTTCTTCCCATATGCACCTACAGCAGTTATCATCGGTTTTATTTCTAGCTTCATTGGTGGAATTATCGGAATGTTAGTATTAGGTGCAACCGGTGGCGTTCTTATAATTCCTGGATTAGTTCCACACTTCTTCTGTGGTGCAACTGCCGGAATTTATGGTAACTCAACTGGAGGACGTAAAGGAGCTGTTATTGGAGCATTTGTAAACGGATTGTTATTAGCCTTCTTACCAGCGTTATTATTACCAGTTTTAGGTAATTTAGGATTTGCCAATACAACATTTGGTGATGTAGACTTTGCTGTTATTGGTCTATTAATCGGTAAAATTGGAGAGTTATTAGGAAATACTGGAATCTATGTTCTTGTCGCTGTTGTTGTAGCTGCATTAATTGCTCCAAGCATCCTAAAACCTTCAGTAGAAGCTATTAATAATACATATGAAGAATAATTAGAAAGAGTGAAAAAATGAATGTAAAGATTTATGCAGACGGGGCAAACATTAAAGATATGGTTGCTCTATATGAACAAGGATTAGCTGATGGATTTACTACAAATCCAAGCTTAATGAAAAAAGCAGGTATTACTAATTATAATGAATTCGCACATGAAGTTGTAAAAGCAATACCAGATCTATCAGTATCATTTGAGGTTTTTGCAGATGATTTCGAGACAATGAAAAAAGAAGCATTAAAAATTGCAGAATTCGGAGATAATGTAATGGTTAAAATTCCAATCATGAATTCTAAAGGAGAATCATCCATCCCTCTAATAAAAGAACTTTCTGAATTAGGTGTTAACTTAAATATAACTGCAATTTTAACTGTTAAGCAAGTTGAAGATGTTGTTGAAGTTCTTCAAGAGGACACTAATAACATTGTATCAGTATTCGCTGGCCGCATAGCTGATACTGGAGTTGACCCAGTTCCAATTATGTTAGAAAGTGCCAAAA
>CAZRNT010000140.1:0-282 GCA_964601525.1 uncultured Erysipelothrix sp. | reverse complement strand
ATCTGTCATAGTAAAAAAGGTGTTCAATTACTTTGGGCAAGTTCAAGAGAACTTTACAATGTAATACAAGCTGATCAAGTGGGAGCAGATATTATTACATGCACTCCAGCAATTATTTCTAAGATACCAATGATAGGTAAAGATCTCCTTCAACTATCTCAAGAAACTGTACAAATGTTCAGTAATGATATTAAAGATTTAGGATACAGAATACTAGATTAATATTTATAATAAAAGTCATAAACAATATAACCACAACCCAATCTATAAGAACACCGTAGT
>CAZRNT010000139.1:0-2584 GCA_964601525.1 uncultured Erysipelothrix sp. | reverse complement strand
GTTATGTTTGGTCCCAATGTCCAAGTATATACAGCAACTCATCCCATTGATGCGAAAAAGCGAAATGAAGGATTAGAAGCGGCAAAAGCAATCACTATAGGTGATGATGTTTGGATTGGTGGATCAAGTATCATTATGCCAGGAGTTACTATAGGTAATCGAGTCGTGATAGGAGCAGGATCTCTTGTAACAAAAGATATACCCGATGACTATTTAGCTTATGGTAATCCATGTCGCCCAATCAAAAAAATAAATCAATAAAAAAGTTGATCTGATATCAAATTTAATCAGATCAACTTTTTTTATTCTGTCATAAACCACTCAGAATGTTTAGATATCAAACCTTGACGATTTGAAAAAACAATAATAATTAGATCAACAATAATTAACTGTGCATAAATAGATGAGTTAATTACTTCTTTACTAGACATTGTTGAACCATTTCCAATCTGTAAATCACAAGCAGATGAAATAGGATTTTTACCTGTCCGAGTCAACGAAACAGTTTTAATATTTTCTTTTTTCGCATAATTCACTAAAGATAAAACTTCTTGTGATAAACCCGAGTTTGAGATTGAAAGAAGACAAGCACTTCCTTGATGGGTTTGCATAATATATTTTACAGTAGAAATATCTGCGACCATATGTACATTTAAACCTGTTCTCAAGGCCTTTTGATAAAAGCTTTCTGCAGCCAATGCCGAAAGACCTGTTCCGTGAACAAATACTAAATCAACTGTTTGCAATAAACTGACAAAATCATTAATTCTTTTTTCATTATCATCCTGAAGAGCAAGTTCAATTGCTGTAGAAGAAAATTCAAGCAATGAATTTGAAACAGCACTTAAACGATCCCCTTCAAAAGCAAGCACTTCTTCTTTCATAGTTCCATGTGATATGTACTTTCCGATATCAATTCTAAAATCAACAAAACGATCATAGCCATTTTTTCTAATAAATCGAGTAATTGCTGATGTACTTGTTTGACTGAGTTCTGCTAGCTCAGATATCGTTAAATCAGGAATCCTACGCGTATTATTACGTATGTATGAATAAATTTTATAGTCTGTTTCAGTATACTCACTATAATTTTCATCCAATCTTTGCATTGTATCAAGTTTCATACATCATTCCTCCGTATGTCTATTTTACCTTAAATAAATGAATAAATCTCAAATAAGAAGAATAATGAAAAAGAAAAGCGCCTTTTGGCGCTTAAATATTACATTTCAACTCCCGCTGCTTCTTGTTCAAGCATTTTTTTGTCATATGCTTTAACAAATGGAGCATAAATCAATAAGAGTAAACCTAAGTTAAATAGTACCAATACCGTTCCTCTCCAGTCTCCACCAGTTGCTAAAAAGCCACTAATTGGTGCTGGAACTGTAAATGGCATATCAACTGATATTCTAGAAACCCAATCCATCTTCATCGCAAAATAAGCAGTTGAAGCCGTAACAACAGGTCCTAAAATAAATGGGATTGCTAAAATAGGATTCAATACAATTGGAGCACCAAATACTATCGGCTCATTAATATTGAAGATTCCCGGAATAATGGACAATCTTCCAATTTGTTTTAAATAATTAGATTTCGCTCTTGTAAACAAGATAGCCATGGCTAATGTACCACCTGAACCACCAATCGCAACAAAGAGCCCAATTAAGCCTTCAGTACCAATGTTTTGAGCAACACCACCATTAGCAACTGCCATCATGTTCTCAGCCATTAAAACTGCCCATACAGGTCTAAAGATAGAACCGATGATTGAGTAACCATGAACACCAGATGCCCATAATAAACTAATGAATAATACGGGAATAATCACACCAATATATGTATTACCAGCTATTTTAACAAGTGGTGAGAATAGTTGTAATAAAGCTTCATTAATATTAAAACCTAAGAAATGAGTAACAAACCAAACTGAAACAATAATAATAAATCCAGGAATTAATGCTTCAAATGAACGACTCACTGATTTAGGAACCTGTGGCGGCATTTTAATTGTAATGTTTCTTTCCTTACAAAACCTTAAAACTTCAACCGCAAAAATCATCGTCAAGATAGCTGTGAACATTCCACTACCATCTAAACCTGTCATAGGAATAACATTTCCCATAGCTTCCCCAGCAGCATTCATACCTGGTTGTGGATATGCTGTTAAAAGAAATGCAGCCATAGATAAGACTCCACCAGAAATCCCATCTAAACCATAAATTCTTGCTAAAGCATAGCCCATTCCAAAAGACGCATATACTGACATTAAACCAGTAGTTAATCTAAATGGAATCATCAATGTAGCAACATGATCTGCGACCAATTCCTTCCAAGCTGTAACTGGGAACAATGCAATCAAAATAAAGAAACTCCCAATCATAACAACCGGCATTATTGAAATAATACCATCACGAATCGCTCTTAAATAGCGAATCTCAGCAAACTTTGCCATAGGCGGCAAAAGTTTGTCTTCAACAAAATTAAAAATATTGTCCATCATATCTATATTTATCTTCCATCTACAAGCACTAATGAACAATCACCTTAGGACTGTTCAATCATAATTCCCTCGTCAGGAATCATG
>CAZRNT010000138.1:0-2597 GCA_964601525.1 uncultured Erysipelothrix sp. | reverse complement strand
ACTCCATCATCTTTTGAATCAGAATCTTCAACTCCACCCTCTACACCAGAATTATCATCAATAACGTTATTATCCTCATTTACTAATTCCAGTAAATCAATTGCTTCTTGTAATTCTCCATAAGCAATATTCATGGTTTCGAGATTTTTCTCGACCAATGCTTTCTCCGCCAAATCAATTTTACTAGACAAATATTCATAGGATTCTAATGTGTAGTCTTTTTCACTTATATTCTTTGCTTTATTAATCAAGTCTTTTAATTTATTATAAACAATATCTATATCTTCTATTTTGCTTTCCTTTTCTAAAGTGAAGCGATCAATCACTTCATTCTCATGATTGAAGGCCTCAACACTAATTTTATTCTCAGTAATTGTAATATTGCTTGCAACCTGTTTTTCTGCAAAATACGCAAATTCAGCATATTCCTGATTTTCACTTGGATAGAACTTAGGACCTGAACTTCCAGCAATCAAGTATATAGGACCTTCTTCAGCAACTTTACCATTATTCATTGGATACGTTCTAAGATAGGAGTGATCATGTCCAGTAATAACTAGGTCAACGCCCATCTCTTCCAATACTGGAGCAAATAACTCCATTGTCACATCATCAGCTCTTTTAGGATTGGCTTTATAAGGAGAACGATGAAAGGAAACTATAGTCCATTGTTTTTCATTAGACTTAATCGACTCTCTTAACCACTCTAGCTGGTCTTCCATCCCTTTACGACCTACCTCGGAGTTCAAGACAATAATTCTAGCATCACCAAACTCTTTATAATAAACACTGTTCTTGTACCCTTCAGGACCGTTTTGTGGATTTCTAATCAAACGATTATATGTTGTATATCCATCACCATAAACATCGTGATTTCCCATTACTGATACAAGAGGTAAATTTGTCATCGCTTGATACTTTAAGAATAAATCCCATTGATCCAAACGATTCCCCTCTTCAACGATATCACCGGCATGCAATACAAATTGAGTATCTGTATTTCTTTTCTTAGCTAAATTAATTATATCTAGATAAAGATTAAATCCTTCTTCATCATAAGCCTGAGAATCTGCCACTAATGTGAAAGTATTACTTTTTTTATTCTTAGCCTTTGGAGTAGTATAGGTTTTCACTTCTGACCAAACAGAGCCATCTCCTATTACAAAATCATACGTTATGCCGTCTTCTAAATTATTAATTTCAGCATGGTGCACCCTCAACTCACCACTAGCATCTCCAATTAAACTTGATTCTCCAATCACTTCGTTCCATGACGATCTTTGTTTACTCTCTTTGTATCTTACAATACTTTTTCTTTTCTGTGTATCAGTTTTCCAAGATAAATGTAACGAATCACTAATTTCGTCTGACCAAGTAAACAATATATTTTCAGCTTTCTCACTTCCCAATTGAGGTGCAACTTGTAATTCAATTACTTGACTCACTAGTTTCCCTTTATAAGCTTGTATTTTTAAAGGTATTTGAGAAAGAGTTAAATTATTTGTTTTCAGTTTCCCATCTACACTTACTTCATCTAATAAGTCATTCCATACCACTTCCTCAACCGCATCTTTATGCACATGGAAATATCTTTGTTCACCATTTTCTATGAATACGCGATAATACGGGAAACCATCTGAAGGATCCTTAGCTACAACGAGCAAATCACCAGCTTTCTTTTCCGAATATAGTTGACCCGCAACACTACCTTCTGCAGATTTTAAAACCTTACCATTTTCTTTAAACCTAATTAACTTATAATTATCCAAGACACGTAAACGAGCCCCATCAACAGCTTTACCATCTAAATCAATTATCTTAAGCTCAGATTGTGTACCCACTGAAATACCTTCAATTGAAAGTTTCAATGGTTGAATAATTTTAGATTTGTAATCCTCTAAATAAAACTTAACATCTTTCTCACTTCCGATATTGTATGAAGCATTTTTTATTTTTATAAATAATTCACCATCAGCATTTGGATCTAAAGCATAATCTATTTTAGCCAATGTATCTTTATTTATATCGAAGTCATTGATCCCGTAAAAGAAATGACGTCCATCTTCATATTTATAATTATCTTTTAGTCTATCAACAACCTCAAAATTCAAATCCTTCACATGATCACTTGTTTCTAATTCAAATGAAAATTCACTAAGACCCTTCAGATTATTTACAATAATCTCAATTTCAGAAGAATCTCCTGCAATTGAATCTTTTCCATCAGACCATGCTAGAGAAAAATTACCTGAATCAAGTTTAAAATTCCAAGTTTCAAAGTAATGATTCCCAGCCATATCAAAAATCTCAACATAAACTTCATGTAAACCATCCGCCAAATCATTTTGTACTTGGTGAACAATTTTTCCATCCTTAACACTATATTCAATATCTTTATTATCTAATTTCAAGATTGTTGAATTATAATCAATTCCACTCTCCAAATCCCTAACACCAACTTCAATAGAAGGTTTCGAAGAATCAGTTATTGAATTTTTCTCTGGTAATTGACTTATGATTTCAGGATTAGTAACATCTTCATCAATATCATCAAATAAAGCAATAATATTATCAATATAAATTGTACCTTTATTTTT
>CAZRNT010000137.1:241-2606 GCA_964601525.1 uncultured Erysipelothrix sp. | reverse complement strand
ATACAATTTATCCATTTGGTTTAGCTGAAAATGATTGGTTACCAAACGAAGAAGACATTATTAACAAAGTACGCGAAATCGTTCATTTTGATTAAGGAGGCAGTCATAAATGTCATTTATATTTAAAATGCCTGATGTTGGAGAAGGAATTGCAGAAGGTGAAATCGTAAGTTGGTTTGTAGCTGAAGGAGATACCATCGAAGAAGATGCTCCTTTACTAGAAGTTCAAAACGATAAGCTTGTTCAAGAAATTCCATCCCCTGTTTCAGGAAAAATTAAAAAAATCATGGTAGAACCAGGATCAATTGCTCAAGTGGGTGATGTCCTAATTGATGCACCTGGTCATGAAAGTTCAGAAGCAGTTGTTGAAGAAACAGCAGCTCCTGCACAAACTGAAGCACCTGCACCAGCTGCAGCTGCAAGTTCAGACTTTGTATTCCGTTTGCCAGATGTTGGTGAAGGAATTGCGGAGGGTGAAATCGTAAGTTGGTTTGTATCTGTTGGAGATAAAATCGAGGAAGATTCACCATTATTAGAAGTACAAAACGATAAATTAGTTCAAGAAATTCCATCCCCTGTTTCAGGTGTTGTTAAGAATATTCTTGTTGAGCCAGGTACTGTATCTCAAGTTGGAGATGCATTAGTTGAAATTGCTGCAGAAGGACATGTTCCAGAATCAGCTCCTGCTCCTCAAGGTGAAATAGCAGCGCCAGCTGCCGCAGCTCCTGCCGCATCAAATGGTAATTCAGTTGTTGGTGGAAGAGTATTGGCAATGCCTTCAGTACGTCAATATGCACGTGACAAAGGAATTGACATTACTCAAGTTAGTGGTACTGGTCGTCATGGTCATATCACAAAAGCTGACATTGATGCATTTACAAGTGCACCAGCTCCTCAAGTAGAAGCTCCAAAAGCAAGTGCACCTAAAGCACAAGCAATTGCTGAAACAGATGGAACAACACGCGAAAAAATGACACCTACACGTCGTGCAATTTCTAAAGCAATGGTTAACTCCAAAGCTCATGCACCTCATGTTACATTATTCGATGAAGTTGAAGTAAGTAAATTAATGGATCACCGTAAGAAATTTAAAGATGTTGCTGCAGAGCAAGACATTAAGTTAACATTCTTAGCTTATATGGCTAAAGCAGTCGTAACTGTATTACGTAAATATCCAGTATTAAATTCAAGTGTTGATGAAACAACAGATGAAATCGTATATAAGAATTTCTATAACCTAGGAATTGCTGTTGATACAGATCATGGTCTATATGTTCCAAACATTAAAGATGCAGATCGTAAGAGTATCTTCGCGATTGCAAGTGAAATTTCAGAATTAGCAGGACAAGCACATGATGGAAGCTTAAAACCAGCTGACATGCGTGATGGTTCAACTACAATTTCAAACATTGGTTCTGCATGGGGAATGTGGTTTACACCAATCATTAACTATCCAGAAGTTGCAATCTTTGGAATGGGTAGAATTGAAAAGAAACCTGTTGTTCTTGAAGATGGTAGTTTAGGTGTTGGAAGTGTCCTTCACTTATCAATGAGTTTTGACCATAGAATTATTGATGGTGCATTAGCTCAAAATGCAATGAATGATTTAAAACGTTTATTAGCAGATCCAGAACTTCTCTTAATGGAAGGATGATGATGAGATGGTAGTCGGAGATTTAGCATTAGAATTAGATACAATCGTTATTGGTTCAGGTCCAGGTGGATATGTTGCAGCAATTCGTGCAGCACAACTTGGTAAAAAAGTCGCTATTATCGAAAAAGATAATATTGGAGGAGTATGTCTTAACGTAGGATGTATCCCATCAAAAGCACTTATCAATGCTGGCCATAGATATTTAGAGGCACAAACATCAGAACAATTCGGTATTAAAACTGAAAAAGTTGAAATCGACTTTACTCAAACACAAAAGTGGAAAGATGAGCAAGTTGTTGGTCAATTAACTTCAGGTGTTGAAATGTTGCTTAAGAAAAACAAAGTAGAAATTATTAAAGGCACTGCATTCTTCAATGATACAAATCAATTAAGAGTTGTTAATGGAGATGATGCACAATCATATACATTTAAAAATGCAATTATTGCTACAGGTAGCCGTCCAATTGAAATCAAAGGTTTCAAATTTGGAGGACGTGTTATCGATTCAACAGGAGCTCTTAATTTAAAAGAGATTCCTAAGAAATTAGTTGTTATTGGTGGTGGGTACATCGGTAGTGAATTAGCTGGTGTTTACGCTAACTTGGGAACTGAAGTAACAATCTTAGAAGGTGAATCAAAAATCTTATCAGCATTTGATAATGATATGATCAAATTAGTTGTAGATAACTTTAAACAAAAAAATGTTGAAAT
>CAZRNT010000137.1:0-231 GCA_964601525.1 uncultured Erysipelothrix sp. | reverse complement strand
TAACTAATGCAATGGCAAAAGAAGCAAAAGAAACAAAAGACGGTGTTGAAGTTGTTTATGAAAAAGATGGAAAAGCTGAAACAATCGAAGCGGATTATGTTCTTGTAACTGTAGGTCGTCGTCCAAATACAGATGACTTAGGTCTTCAAATGGCTGGTGTTGAACTTGATGAGCGTGGCTTAATCAAGGTTGACAAGCAAGGTAGAACATCACAAAAGCATATCTTTGCTA
>CAZRNT010000136.1:0-2622 GCA_964601525.1 uncultured Erysipelothrix sp. | reverse complement strand
TTATAATTGATGGTTTTTTCTGTTTTCTTAAATATATTCTTCTGTTTTAACAGAAAATAGTATGCTTCCTGTAACAGAGTCAGCTTTAATTTTTGCTTTCGCAATCTTAGCTGCTTCTTCGCGATCTTCCATATCTGTTTCGAAATAAATCTTTAATCCTTGTTTCTTAACAAATGTAAATTTAGGATCTTCGATACTTTCGACAATTTTAATAATTTTATCTTGCATTAATGCACTGTTTACAATAATCATAATATATATCCTCCGTCTCTACCTTGAATATTATAGCAAAACGTAGTGCTTAATACAATGATAAGTAAGCAATAATAAAAATAATTTTCATAATATATAGCAAAACTTGAAATTTAATTCTTATGAGTATAAGGTAATAATGTTATCCAAAAAAAGGGGGTATAACAGTATGAAACGTTTTAATCAATTTCTTGAAAATAAAATTATTCCACCAATGATGAAATTATCAGAGAATAAATATATTAAGGTTATTGAACAATCTAGTCAGGGCATGGTTTCACTTTTACTGATTGGATCTTTATTTTATTTATTTGCTTCTTTTCCGCTCAATGCTTGGCAAAACTTGATTTCACCATATAAACATATATTAATTGAGGCAGGAAAAGTTTCAACTGAGAGTATATCTCTATACATATTGGTTGCTGTTTCCTATTACTTAAGTGAAAGCTATAATAAAGAGGGTAAGGATATCGATACCTTAAAAATGATTTTATTGTCAATTGCTTCATTTATTCTTTTTACAAACAGTTCTGGAAGCTTAGAAGTAAGTGAAATTGCTAATGTTATTGATAAGCGAAGTTTATTCTTTGGTGCATTTGGTGTTTTCCCAGCTATCTTTATCGCAATTGTTAGCATTGAACTATATCGTTTTTTCGATAATAAAGACTTGCGAATTTCATTTTCCGATAAAGTTCCGCCAATGGTTTCACAATCTATTTTTTCTATTGTTCCTATGTTACTAGTGATTATTATTTGGTGGGTTTTTGATTACTTCTTATCATTTAGTATTGTTGTTCTTGTCAACAGTCTTGCTATCTTAGTTTTAAAACTTGCGGACTCTTCAATTGTTATGCTTGTATCTACTTTGATGAATAGACTTTTCTGGACACTAGGGGTTCATGGATCTCATGCAATTCAAGATGTGGCTGGAATATTTTGGGAACATATGTCTCAAGTTAATTTAGAATTGGCTATGAATCAAGAACCATTAGAGCATATATTTACATCGGTGTTTATCGATAATTATATATGGATAGGACTTTTCCCTTTATCTCTTGCTTTAATCATAAGCAAATCTAAGCGTTTGAAAGATTTGGGTAAATTATCCTTAGTACCTTCAATTTTTAATATCAGTGAATCTCTAATTTTTGGTTTACCTATCATGCTTAATCCATTAATGTTTTTTCCGTTTATCTTTTCTACTTTTATAACAGGTTTACTCGCAATATTTTTTGTTAATTTGAATATGATTCCTGTACCTTATTTGAGCGTTTCCTGGGTCTTGCCTGCACCATTTAAAGCCTTTCTTTCAACTAATGGTGACTTAAGAGCGGTTGCTTTTGTTCTTTTTGCTTGGTTGATTACATTTTTGGTATATTATCCTTTTGTTAAGGCAATGGCGTTTCAAGAACTGGATCAAGACTAATGCTGTAAATACGCTTTTATATTTAGTTTAAAGAAGCTTTTGCTTCTTTTTTACTTTTTAATGTTTCATCATTTAACATTTCATCTTGAAATATATTTTCAAAAAGTTTATAATTGAAGAGAAAGATGAGGTATGTAAAGAATGATAGATTTAAGTAAGATAGGAACAGAACAACAGAATCAAAATACAAAGAATATTGACCAGTTAAACACATTAGATATGGTTCGATTAATTAATCAAGAGGATCAAGCGGTCATCGATGCAGTTAATGAAGCATCTGAGGATATTGCTAAAGCGGTTGATGCAACTTATGAAACTATTTCTAATGGTGGAAGATTAGTTTATATTGGTGCTGGTACATCAGGTAGAATAGGGGTCCTAGATGCATCTGAATGGCTTCCTACTTTTGGTGTTGGTGAAGAATCAGTTATAGGAATTATTGCAGGTGGTGACCATGCTTTAAGACATCCTATTGAATCAGCTGAAGATAATGAAGAAGATGTCATTGATGATTTAAAAGCAATAAACTTTAATGAAAATGATATTTTATGTGCTCTTGCTTCCTCAGGAAGAACACCTTATTGTATCGGAGGCTTGAAATATGCTAATGATTTAGGTGCTAAAACTATTTCACTTGCATGTGTATCTGATAGTGAAATGGCTAAATATGCGCAAATCCCAATTGAAGCTGTGGTTGGACAAGAGGTTGTTACAGGTTCAACAAGAATGAAATCAGGATCTGCTCAAAAAATGGTTCTAAACATTATTTCAACTTCAGTAATGATCAAATCCGGAAAAGTTTATGGAAACCTAATGGTTGATGTTAAACCAACAAATAAAAAATTAGTAGAGCGTGCTAAAGGTATTATTATGAAAGCAAGTGATTGTGATTATGATAGAGCAAGCGAACTACTTGAACTTAGTGGTGGCCAAGTAAAACCGGC
>CAZRNT010000135.1:0-2642 GCA_964601525.1 uncultured Erysipelothrix sp. | reverse complement strand
TCCTCATTCAAATCCCAATATTGAAGAATTTTATTTAAAATATTATTTGTCATTTTCAATTACGACCTTTCTTAAAAAAAGCATGCAATAAATTAAATGTTGAAAAAGCATAGTGGCTTGATAAAAGCATTAAAGCTAAAATGAAGACCATCTCAACAGCAATCGTTGTAGGAACTATTACAAATACAGGAATTGCCATAATTATTAAAATGACAAGATTTATAAATGCTATGCGCAAGTGATTTTCTTTACGATACTTATAAGACAATCCCTTATGCATCAATAACAACTCACTTGTAATAATAAATGGAATCGCCCACGATATAAAGACAATTTCTCGAGTCCATTCAATCTGGAAAGCAGTTAATAGTAATATAAAAAACGCAGATGACAAAATGCTTAAAACACCTAGAAATAATGCTTTATTGGAAAAATCAAAGAGATATAGTATGAGCATTGCCGCAATTAAATATAAAATATAATTTTGATAATAAGTAAATGTTTCTAAAGGATTTAAGGCTGAACTTGTATTGTAATAAGTGACACTTACCTTCATTTCCTCACCAACAATTTTACTGATAGACTCTAATTCACTAAAAGATATTTTGTCACTAAATTTAATCCATAGATTTTCCTGCTCACTAACTTCATAAGAACGTTGCTTATTATACATACCTTCTCGATGTAGTATTGCTTGAACTTGAAGATATGTATTGGCATCTGAGCGATTTATGATCATAACATTTTGATTAGTGTAATCTTCACTCTCTTTACTTGTCCATCCCTTAGTAAATCCAATCAGTAAACTGATGCTTAAAAAGCTAATTAAGATTATATTTAAAATTTTATAAGCTGATTCTTTACCTTCATAATTAAAAAACATTTTTTTATCGCTAAAGACCAATTGCTCTTCCTTTCCATCTTTTTTCGCACAGTATACAAATAATGGCAGAATAAAGAAACTTTGTAGGAGCAAACGCAATAAAATCATTAATGATAAAGCAAGCATATATACAGCTAATGAATAAAAACTAAATGATTCTAAATTAAAGGATACAATCGCAATAAATAGAAAAATAAAGGCTAAACTGACTTGTACATAGGCATATCTTCTTTTTTTATTTTTATCTTTGTTTAAAAGATTATCTAATGATTGACCTTTAAATTTCTGTAGAAAATCTTGCTCGTGGTATATTAAGATTACAATTGAAAATAAGACTCCATACCACAGCATTTTAGTATAAGGATAACCCATTGTTTGATTGATATAAAGCGAGGACATGAGCAATGAAATTAACTCTAAAGCAGATAAGTAACCAATGGTTCCAAAGCGATTACTAAAATAAATTAGTAGCAAGATAAAGAAGACTAAAAAATATGTAGCAATAAAACTTTCATTATTCTTTAATTTGGTTACAGAACCAAAAGAGCCCATAACTACGACCTTAAGTTCAGGATCAATGGACTCTAATTTATCTTTATAATCTTCAATTTGTTCAATACCTGAAAAACTTAATAAATAAGTGAAATCTGAAATATTGGTCTTTTGGACTTCTTTTAAATTTTTACTTTCACTCATTAAAAATTCATCTAAAAGTCTTTCGTTTTCACTATAAACAATAAAGCGAGTATCCTTTCCAAACCCTATTCCAGTGCTCAAAATAGAGCTTGTATGCACTGTGAAAACACCTACTATAAGGCTTAAGATGATTAATAGGGATGTTAAGTAATAATCACTTGATTTATTCATATCATTCTCCATTATTTAATAACGCATCAAAATCACCAATTGTTTGACTGAATGACTCTTTTCGTGATTGTACGGAAAGAACTCTTATAATTTCATCATCAGAAGTATTAAAAACTAAATCTACTCGATCGCTTAAACGACTGCTTATTTTTTTTCTACGATAAATATCATCAAACACTTTTTCTAAATCAGAGATTGTTAAACCTTCAAAACCACGTCTTTTTAATTGTTTTAGTCGCAAACTTAATACTAATTGACTTTGTTGATCTTCCCACATACTACCACTCCAGACTCTACTAACATAATACATGATTTGCACAAAATAAAAAACTCTTAAAGAGTCTTTATGTAATTCTTAAATATAATACCACGTTCTTCAAAATTCTTAAACTGGTCATAACTTGCACAGGCAGGTGATAAAACCAATACATCTCCCTTTTCAACGAGTTTATTAGCAGCTTCAGTCGCTTCTAACATATTGGAAAATTTATTTGCTGAAGGAAATACTTCTACGAGTAAATCAGCACTTTCACCATAAACTGATATCGACTTTAATTTATTTTCATATTGTTTTAATAAATCAAAACTAATTTTTTTATCATAACCACCGGCAATAAGATGAATATTTCCATCAAAAGCCTCTAAACATACCTGTGTCGATTCCGGATTTGTTGCTTTGGAATCATTATAATAACGAACACCATTAATTTCACGAATGAATTCTAAGCGATGTTCAACCCCTTTATATTCAGCAATTGCCTCTTGAATGAACTTAAGATCAATTCCTGCAATATGGGCTAAACTTGCAGCAAACATCGCATTCATCAAATTATGCTTCCCAGCAAGTTTTAAATCACTTATCTTAAAGAGTTTAACATCCTTGAAATATGCC
>CAZRNT010000134.1:1694-2651 GCA_964601525.1 uncultured Erysipelothrix sp. | reverse complement strand
GCTGGAGGAATCTTCAAAGCATTTAGAACAATTCCAGTTATCCTAGATATCATTAAAGATATGGAAGAATTAGCACCTAACGCATGGTTGATTAACTTTACAAACCCTGCAGGTATGGTTACAGAAGCAGCTATTAAAGTTGGTGGATGGAAACGTACTATTGGACTATGTAATGTTCCAATTGGTTCAACAAAACAAAACCATGAAGCAATGGGATATGATGAGCATGATGATAAATTATTCATGAAATATGCTGGTTTAAACCATTTTCACTGGCATCGTGTTTGGGATGTTGATGGTCGTGAAGTTACTGATGAATTAATTGACCAACTTTATCACCCAGATAGCGAATTCGCTAAAAATAAACTAAAAGAAGTTAAGAATATTAACCCAATCAATTATAACTATGAACAAATCAAGGACTTGGGAATTTTACCTTGTGGATACCATAGATACTATTACATCACACGTGATATGTTAGAAGAAAGTTTAGAAAACTATGAAAACCATACTACACGTGCAGAAACTGTAAAACAAACAGAAGCAGAATTGTTTGAACTTTATAAAGATCCAGCATTGGATTATAAACCAGAACAATTAACAAAACGTGGTGGTGCCCATTACTCTGAAGCGGCTTGTGAATTAATTTCATCAATTCATAATGACTCAAGAACAGTTATGGTTGTAAGTACAGAAAACAACGGTACAATTACAGACTTACCATATGATTGTGTAGTTGAAGTTTCATCTGTCATCACATCACATGGTGCAGAGCCATTCAACTGGGGTTCATTTGCTCCAGCAGCACGTGGTCCATTACAAATGATGAAAGCAATGGAAGAAACAGTTATTGAAGCAGCAGTTAAAGGTGATTACAATAAAGCACTTCACGCATTCAATATCAACCCATTAATTACAAGTGGTTCATATACAAAGCCAATGCTTGATGAAATGTTA
>CAZRNT010000134.1:0-1659 GCA_964601525.1 uncultured Erysipelothrix sp. | reverse complement strand
CGTAGTTTATAACCCTCAATAATCAATTATTTAAAAAACAACAGAGTTTTAAAGCTCTGTTCTTTATTTAATGGAAAGGCGAATTATACATATGAAAGTTTTTGTTAGTGATTTAGATGGAACGCTACTAGATGGTCAAGGTAAGTTCCATGAAGACATGAGAGAATTAATAAAAGTTATACGTTCAAAAGGATATTTATTTGGCATTGCTACAGGTCGTCCACATTTTTCAGTTAAAGCTACAATACCAGATGCTGATGAATTATTTGACTTTTTAATCTGTAATAATGGTGCTGAAATTTTTGATTTTGTGGGTGATCGATACCATCAACAATATCCTCTTGATGGAGATTTAGTAAAAGAAATTATTGAAGCGAATCTCGATATGGGAGCAAATCCTATTTTATATATTGAGGATAAAATGCTTACAGCTTATAAAGATGAATACAATGAACGAGTTAAATCTTTTCTCAATGTAGAAATAGTGGATAATATCTTTGATTATATTCAAAATACACATGCTAAAGTAATATTTAGTGTTGATCCCAAAGATTCAGAAAAAATTATTAGCTATCATCAAAAAGCAAGTAAAAATCGTTATAATGCTTTTAGATCACAAAAAGAACTCGTAGAATTTATGGATCCACGAGTTAATAAAGAGGTTGGTCTTGAATGGTTTTGCTCATATCATAATATTTCATTAGATGATGTAATGTCATTTGGTGACAATGACAATGATTATGAACTAGTTAGAGCTGCTGGAACAGGTGTAGCTATGGGAAACGCAACAGATTATGTTAAAGGTGTTGCAGATCATATAGCCAAAAGCAATGACGAGCAGGGTGTATATCATTTCTTGATGGAATACTTATCAAACTAAACCTTCAACAATCTTTTGATTATGTTCATAATCTAAAGCAAAGATTAATGCATAAATGAAATCTAGAACTAATTGGATGGCCGTTCGTGAAGAATACGAGGCCATCTTTTTCATGAGTTGTTCTTGTGCTGGGACATGAATAACTTCACTAGCATATTGGCAAAGAGGATTGGTGTTCGGGCCGGTAATAAGAATTACAGGGATCTTTTTTTCATGTAAATATTTCATGATGCGAAGATTATTAATATTTTTTCCATAGTAAGAAATTATCATGGTAACAGAATCTTTGGGTTGAGTATAAGCTTTAGTATGTTGAAAGCCGACCTGTGTTTCTAAATGACAATCTTTCATGATTCTATAAAGCTTATACTGAAAATCTTGAGCCAGGATTAAAGATTGCCCTGTCCCATATAAATAAAGATGAGGGGATTGATTAATCATAATTGCTACTCTTTGTAGTTGATCAAAATCCAAGTGATTATAAGTATCACTTAAAGATTGTAAATTCAAATTGTAGATACTTTGTATAATTTCTTTAGGTGCTTGATTTTGACTGAATGGCAGATCATCTTCAATTCGAGTATCTTGATTTTGATAATTTCCCATTTCACTTGCTAACTTGACCTTGAATTCAGAAAAACCCTCAACATTTAGTTTTTGGCAAAATCTAGAAATTGTAGAAGGGCTTGAATAGGTTGCTTTAGCTAAATCTTGAATTGTCATATTAGTAACTTCTTTAGCATTTTCTAAAATGTATTCAGAAATCTTGTCTTCTGTAT
>CAZRNT010000133.1:0-2704 GCA_964601525.1 uncultured Erysipelothrix sp. | reverse complement strand
AAAGTAAAAAAACTAAAATGTCTTTCTTCACTGCCATATCCTTGTCAATAAGTAATTTAATGACAAAGAAAGGACGTACATTTATTACTGCTGTTGCTGGTTCTATTGGTATTATAGGTATTGCTGCTATTTTAGCTTTAGCAAGTGGTATTAATTTATATATTAAGGGAATCGAACAAGAAACGATGAGTGCTTATCCCTTAACAGTTGATTCCTCAGGAATTGATATTACTAGTTTTATGGGTGGTGAAGGTAGTTCAAGCTCAAGTAATGACAAAGAGGATATAAAAGATGATGAAAGTGCTATTATAAATACAATAACTTCACTTTTCTCTCATCAAAATAAAAATGATTTAAAAAGTTTTAAAGCTTACATTGATAAAAATCAATCAAAAATAAATCCATATGTTAAAAACATTCAATTTAAATATGGAATCACACCGCTTATCTTTCTCGAAAATGAAAGAGCAAGCGTTCGTCAGGTCAATCCAGATACGATATTTAGTAAATTTGGATTTGATAATAATGCAGGCTTAGATATGATTTCTGGTGCTGGCGATATGGGGATGAAGAATTTCAACGAGTTACCAGGAGAACCCACATTGTTTGAAGAACAATACGATGTTTTATCTGGACGTTGGCCACAAGACAAAAATGAACTCGTCGTTGTTTTGATGGATAGTGGTTCATTAACGGATACTACGATGTATACACTTGGATTAAAAGATCGCAAACAATTAGAGAATATGTTTGAGGATTTTATGAGTGATGAAAACTTAGAAATTGAAAACACCAAAAATGAAAAAATCAATCATAAAGATATTTTAGGAAAGAAATTTAAGTTGGTTAATCCAGCAGAAAAATTTGTTTATGACAAAAACTATAAAATTTGGGTTGATAAATCTGATGATAATAAATTCATGGATAAAGTGATATCAGAGGGAATGGATTTAGAAGTAGTTGGAATTGTAAAAGCAAATCCAGAAACTAAAACTCCAATGCTATCAACGGGCATCTATTATCCTAATGATCTCAGTAATCATTTAATTAAAGAAGCAGCTAAATATGAAATTGTTCAAGAGCAGATAAAAAATAAGGACATCAATGTCTTTACTGGAAAGTCATTTGACTCTGAAGAAGAACTCGCTGCATCTGAACTCTTTAATCTACAGGATTTTATATCCATTGATCAAAATAAAATTGAAAGAGCCTTTAATGTTGATATGACAGCAATGAACATTGATTTCACTGATATTCAACTTTCAACAGATCAAATTGAATTACCCGATTTAAATTTAGAAGGTCTTGCTGCAACAATCGCAAGTCAAATAAATGTACCAACAGATGAAATTCAATCAATATTAACAGAAGTCTTACAAGATTTTGTAAAAACTCAGAATGAAGAAAACATTGAAAATCTTGATGAATTAATAGAAAACTTTGATAAATATATAAACAGTCCTGAGGTTCAAGCCAAGTTAATTGCGGAATTTACCAAATTAAATAATAATCAAGAAATAAGTAAAACTCTAAGTAAGATTGTACAAAAGTACTTTGATGATTATATGAAATTAGCATTTCAAAAAGTGATGATGACTGTTCAAAATGATTTAATCACTCAAGTTGGCGATAAAATAAATGATATGGCTAAGAATATGGAAAATGCTCTAAGCATTGATACACAAGTTCTAGCTGAGGCATTTCAGTTCAATATAGACGAAGAAGAGTTCTTTAGTTTAATTCGAAGTTTAGGAGAAAAAGGCCAAGTCAATCAAGCTTCAAACTTAATTTCTCTAGGCTACAAAGATTTGAATGAACCAAGTCAAATAAATCTATATCCCAAAGATTTCACAACTAAAGAGGATGTAATTAATTTTATATCTTCATATAATGATGAAATGACTTTAATGGACCAAGAAGATAAAGTTGTGAAATATACTGATTTTGTCGGTGCAATTATGTCATCTGTAACCACCATCATAAATACTATTTCCTATGCTCTTATAGCATTTGTTGGAATATCATTAGTTGTATCCTCAATTATGATCGGTGTTATTACTTATGTATCTGTCTTAGAAAGAATTAAAGAGATTGGTATTTTAAGAGCAATTGGAGCAAGCAAAAAAGACATAAGAAGAGTCTTTAATGCAGAAACCCTAATTATTGGTTTTATATCAGGTAGTTTTGGTGTTCTAGTAACATATTTCCTTAGTTTTATAGCCAATATAGTAGTTAAAGATAAGTTTGGAATTTATAATATTGCTCATCTTGAGATTAAAGCATCTGTAATTCTTATATTAATAAGTATGTTCCTTGCTTTTATTTCAGGACTCATACCATCCTCAACAGCGGCTAATAAAGATCCTGTAGAGGCATTAAGAAGTGAATAATAATTTAAAACTTAGTTATCAAAAACTAAGTTTTTTTGTTAAAAAAAGTACATGACGTTATTTATCCTATTTAAATGTTAGTATTAGTTTACTTGAAATTGCTTGCCAGATCTAATTATTTTAAAATAGGAGGTAATTTGTTATGAACAAACTTATTGATTTTGATAAAATTATACAAAATCTTCTGAGCATACCAAGAAGTAAAAATGATACTGGCCAAGCACTGTTAGCTTACATTAAAAACTTATGTGAAAAGGAGGACTATGAATATACTGAAGATGAATTTGCTAATCTTCTAATCATTAAAGAGGCTA
>CAZRNT010000132.1:0-2707 GCA_964601525.1 uncultured Erysipelothrix sp. | reverse complement strand
TAGTTTGTGATAAAATCAATGTTTTCAATGATGATGGATTTGCAAGACAGTTACTAGGTGAAGATAATAGATCTATAGAAATAAACAAAGAATTGAGTGATGCTTTTTTCAATTATTTTTCTGTATATGAAAAACTGAATTAAAGGGAGGGGATTTACATGGATATATACAGAGTTTTAGAAATACTCTTAACTGCCTTAGCAACTCTATCAGCAGCTTATTTTGGTTCTAAATGGGCACATCGTTTTGCAGTCAATGAAAGGGATAGAGATGAAAGAATTGATAATTTAAAAGAGGTTTAAAAAGAAATTGTGCATTCTTACCGAAAGTCTTTGGAGTTTTCGGAAACTTTTTTAGCTCTAATATACGAAATAAAGATAAGTCAGCTTGAATTTCCTCAATATATACCTTCTAGGTCATTTAATTTACTTCATGGTTTGAAATATGAAATCATGAATATTCAAGATCAAAAGCTTGAACTTGAGGAAGAAGATTTGAATATTATATATGAAATAGATCGTTTAATTGATTTAATGAAAGAAGATTACGATTTAATGGAAAAGTTCTTTCATGAAATACTATTGATTCATCAAAATATTGATCAAGTAGATATAGTTCGTGATCGTCATATAGAATTGATCAATGAACTTGAAACGGTTGAGTTAGAGTTTGTTAAACAATCAGAAAAATCGATTGTTCAAGAAATTCAAAAAACATTAAAGAAAATATAAAAAAGAGACGAAGTTTATTTCTTCGTCTCTTTATATATTCTCGACTTAATTCCTGCCTTATCTATGAGTTCAATATATTGCTCATTGCTTTCAAGTAAAAAATCTTTTTCTTTTTCAATGATTTCTTTATAATAGTCTAAATTATCTGTAGTGAATGCAAAATAATTCATTGAAATTTGGTCCAGTCGAGCTGGGCTTAGACCTTGTCCATTCCAAGTATTAAATGCAAGGTCATGATGGTAAGAGTTTTTTGAAATAAATACAGCACTTGGTACTTTGGTTTGGATTTCAAAACCGAGTTTGTTTACATAAAAATCTATTGACTCATCAATGCTATTGGTTTGAAGGTGTACATGTCCCAAACGCGTATCTTTTGGTACATGAACCCATTGTTTATTTTGCTTACTTAAAAGCTGTTCTAAATTTATAGGATCCGAAGCACTAATTAAATATCCATTTCTATCGTATTGCCAAGTTTCTTTGTCTCTATCAGCATAGATTTCGATACCATGACCATCTGGATCATTCAGATAAATAGCTTGTGAGAAAAGGTGATCAGATGCTCCTAAAATTTGATATTGATTGTCAATTATATATTGTAAATAATTAGCTAAATCTTCTTCATTTGGTAATAATAAAGCAAAGTGATAAAGCCCTGTATGGTATTCACTTGAAGGGTAAAAATCTAAACTTGAGTTTATTTTTAGAAGTATCTTGTTATCGATACCTAAACTTGCGCTATTCTCATCTCGTTCAAGAAGTACTAGTCCGATATATCGCTCATAAAACTCAATTGATCTTTGCAAGTCGAATACCTTTAATGATATGTATGATAATTTCATTTTAAGCTCCTTTAATCTGTTTGTTTTTTCTTTTTGTATGCTCTAATGAAAAAGCAAATTTTTCTTGATTAAAATCTTCTTTTTCTAGATAGATAATATTCGATGTTCTTTTTTTAACTTCCTTGATTAGTAATTCCGCGGCTTCATTAATGCTTATATCTTTATTGCATAATACATCAAGACTTTCCATGCTATTGACATCAATTGAAATTTGAGAAGAATTCATTGCTTCATAAAAACCTTTCACTAGCATTGAACGTTCTTTTTGATTTCCATTAATAGAAATATAACAGTCCATTTCGATTTTGTTTCCTAATTTCTTTTGAGCGGTCCCACAGAATTTTTTGTTATCAATGCTCATGTCAGATGAACCTGGGCAGTAAGCTCCTTCAATTTCCTTTATCTTAATTTTTGTACTTAAAGGTTCAAATGCTGTTTTAATAAAATCCGCATAGTAATCATAATTTTCTTGGACACTTCCTTTTGAATAGAAACACAAAGACATGTTTAGGACACCTTTATCTGCGACAATTGAGCGTCCTCCTGATTGTCTTAGGGTAATATTTTGATTATGGTCTTTGTAGTACTGGATGCCTGTATGGAAATTTTCATGTTTTAAATCATCAATGCCCATATTTATTCCAGAATGTTGGAATAAATGTAGGACCATTGTATCTTCTTTAAGGTTTCTTAATGAATAGTCATCAATAGCCGTTGAGATTAGAGCATTTTCTTTTTGACCAATTTCATTAATAATTATTGCTTTCATAAAAAACTCCTATCTAAAGTTAGCTTCCCAATATTCATCGTATGTTAATCCAGAATTCTTGACACTTGTTGCAAGATCTTTACCTAAGTATCTTATATGCCATGCTTCATATTGGTAACCTGTAATAGCTTCTTTACCTTGTGGATAGCGAATTATGAAACCAAATCTATGTGCATTATTAGCTAACCATACAGATTCTTTTGTATTTCCAAATTCAAACATAGAACCTTCAGCACCTCTTTTAACAACATCAATTGCAAGTCCGGTTTGATGTTCAGACTCTCCAGGTTTAGCCGCAAATTTCATTGCTTGTTCTAATCCGTGATTTGCCACATAATTATTGAATAGTCTCTCTTGAGAAGAGT
>CAZRNT010000131.1:1065-2714 GCA_964601525.1 uncultured Erysipelothrix sp. | reverse complement strand
AATAAAATCATAATCATAGGATTTCTTTGCTGATACAGCAATTTCTTCATACATAGAATAAGGAATATTCAAAGAAAGCAAAGATGACTTAAAGGGTGGCAGGTAATCAAAAGACTCGTTACGTATTACATGTTTGATCTCTTGATAAATACGATCACTTCCTTGGGTTAATTGGCTGTAGACTTGGCTATTGCTGATAGGGGTTTGATTTTCGAAAAAGTGTTGGAAATTTTGTAAGCGAGAAGCATTAATATAAAGTGTCTTTTTAAAGTTCTTTGTTAGACAGGATGCGAGGCCTAGGGCAACTGTAGATTTCCCCACGCCACCAGAGGCTGAATACACTAAAATTATTTGAGGCTCTTCCGTTGATGAGGTATCTATTTGCAAGGATTCCGCACTCTTACTGACAATTTCATTAAAAATTTCTTTAACACTGGTATATTTAAAAAGATAATTGATACTTAAATCTTCGGTTTGACCATCTAGTGGTTGTTCCGTAGTCACAAAAATATTATTAATCGAATGTTTTTGAATATCCGATGTATAAAAATCTTCCGTTACCACTAAAACATCGACTTCCTGTGGCTTTGAAAATAGCTGATCATAATATTCTTTTTTTGTGATAATTTCTAAATCAATTTGATTAAAAAATTCTTCGGTAAACTTTAATTCTAGAGGTACCAAATATTCATAATCTTCATCCACAAGGATAATTCTTGGTTTATCCACTACGCGCTCCTATCTTACTTCCACTTTAAAATCACTATTTGCTAAGCGAATTACATCACCATCACTGATTTTATAAGGTTTATTAGCAACCAGACGTTCACGATTTAAATAGGTTCCATTCGCACTTTGTAAATCTGTTAGGTAAAATTCTCCAAAATTCTCAGTAATTTTACAGTGTTTCCTGCTGATTGCTTTATTAAAACCAAGAATAGCATCGGTACCCTGGGTCCCTTTTCCAATCGTAAAGTCAGGCTTGTCAATGCGGATTTCAACCCGATTTGGTGAATTTAATCCTATTAATCGAAGGGTCCTAACTCCTGAAGGATTTTCTTGGTCAGGATTTTTCCTCACAGAACGTCCCATTCGGCTTTCTGCCTGGTTTTTTCCAGATTTAACAAAACGATAAATCTCTTCTAAGCTAGTTGAACCACTTGAAAGTTGGTCTACCAAGGCAAGGGTTTGTCGTGATTGTAAATTTTCCCGGTCATTAATTTGCTTGACTAGAATTGTGCGCAACTCATTCTCAAAAATAAAACGATTTTCATAAGGACTAGTTTCAATAGGTATATAGACCAAGCTAATACGTAGGGTGTTTACATCTACATAGATATGCGATGCTTGGATGTTAATGTTTTCTACAGATAGGAAGCCATTGTTTTTTACCTCGATAATAGCTGCTAATAAATTCGATACCAAGGTCATATATCTTTCAGGGCTAAGTGAAGGAAGTAGTTCCTCTAAGCTTTGCTTTCCAACGGTAAAGTACAAAATCTGTACCTTACCGTTAAAAAGAGTTTTCATACAAGGAACAAAGCTCTTTGTTTTTTGACTTTGTAAAACCTTGTAGTCGGTAGAAAGAAAGCTTCCATTTTCCTTGAATACATAGGTAAAATTTTCACCACAAGGAAACTCTTTTAAAA
>CAZRNT010000131.1:0-1055 GCA_964601525.1 uncultured Erysipelothrix sp. | reverse complement strand
TAATTGATTCATCGTTTCTCCTTTCCCAATTAAGCGGCCGCCTCTTCTTCGTTCTCATCTTTCTTTCTTGTAAACCAAAAGATTAAGAAAGCAACAATGGCCACAAGTAAAGCGACAAGTCCCCAGAAAAGTGGTGGGTTTGCTAGTAAACGAACTAGGAAGTCGGTAGATAAAAGCACATCCGAGTGGAAAGGATAGGCGCTAGTAAAGCTCGCAGCTTCTGTATCAACACGATTACCCGCCATGTCGGTAACGACAATTCTTACATTCTGCTCATCATCTTTCTCATAGATCGTAAAGCTTCCTGTATAATTGTAAGGATCTTCAAAATCACTGACCTCATCCACCAATTCATCATCCACATAAACATCAATTTTGCTTATGCCAAGAGCATCAAATACAACATATTCAATTTCTTGCTCTTGAGCATTGATAACGGGTTCTTCCAAACCAATAATACTCGTAATTTCTGGTGATGTTTTATCCACAGTGAACTCGATAACCTGGTCCGGATCGGTATTTTCTGGCGTATTACCGGCCTGGTCAAGGGAAGAAATAGTTACTTGGTAAACACCATCTTCTGCAAAATTATCCTTGCTAATTACATAATGATATTCGTACCAACTCGTGTCATCTTCACCGTCTCTTTCAACAGGTATTAGGTCATAAATAACATCCTCTAATACTTGACCATCCCTTGTAATCGTCACCTGTACTTCCGAAGGATCAATCGGATCGGGATTGACCTCAGCAACTTCCAAATCTTGTGAAACGGACTGAACGAATTGACCGCCTTGATCAATCAAGTTACTCAAATAATCCGAATAGATATAGACAGAGCCAAAGCGGTTGACAGAGAACTGAACACTTGTCGTAGTTTCATTGCCAGCTCGGTCGTAGAATTTTGCTGTTAGGGTATAAATACCATCATTGTCTCTAATCTTTTCAACATCTTGTTCAGTTCCGAATTGGAAACCATAAGTCTCAACAAGGTCCCACACGAATCCAACACTGTAAAAAGCATTCTTTTCATTTAATTTACTTGCGATATAAGC
>CAZRNT010000130.1:1122-2736 GCA_964601525.1 uncultured Erysipelothrix sp. | reverse complement strand
TTGTATACTTGAAATAAAATAGACTCCATTCGAGAAATAATTGATTAATTAGCAGGAAAGATTAAGAATAAAAAAGTAGAACCAATTCGTTCTACTTTTGAATACAGTATTTTTAAAATCTTAGAACTAACTAAGAAATACTCAATGATTCATTATCTTCATCGTACCAAACTGGATTAATAAATTTAAGGTAGCATTCATCTCCTTCTTCGAAAAATTTGTGGTGAGGTGCTTGAACCTTAATACTTTGATTTCCCATTTTTACAAAGTATTCTGTATACTCCGCTAAAATGATACGACGTTGAATTATTGATTTATACCCTGTTTCTTTATTTATTTCTATTTCACTAGGACGTGTAGCAAGTGTTTTTACAAGATGTTTCTTGCTAATATTACAACTTATTTCCTGCTGATCGTCACCTTTAGCGTATACTTTTCCATCTATCAGCTCAACTTCAGTAAAGTTTGATTCTCCTAAGAAGTTATGTACAAATAAGTTAATTGGTTTATTGTACAAGTTTTCAGGTGTATCAACTTGAATGATTTCCCCTTTATCCATAACCAACATTCGGTCTGATAAAGCTAGGGCTTCTGATTGATCATGAGTAACAAAGATTATAGTAAAGTTAAACTCACGTTGTAGTCGCTTAATTTCAAATCTCATACTTTCTCTTAACTTTGGATCTAAGTTAGATAAAGGTTCATCTAATAATAGAATTCCAGGATTAACAACAATTGCACGAGCAAGAGCTATACGTTGTTGTTCACCACCAGATAGATCGGATGGATAGATATTAGCTTGTTTTTCTAGATTTGTTTGTTTTAAAGCTAAATTTACTCTTTCTTTTATCTCAGCTTTAGATTTTTTTTGAACTTTTAGTGGAAACGCAACATTATCAAACACATTTAAGTGTGGCCAAACAGCAAATGCTTGGAAAACCATTCCTAAGTTACGATCTTCAGGTTGAACGTATAAATTTTTATCTTTGATAGAAACGGCTTTTCCCTCTAGATGAATTTCACCTTCTGATAAATCCTCAAAACCAGCAATCATTCTCAAAGTCGTTGTTTTTCCACATCCGGATGGACCTAGAAAGGAAAAACATTCACCTTTTTTAATATTTAGACTAAAGTCATTTACCGCTGTTATTGTCCCAAGTGTTTTGGTTGTAAAGCGCTTTGTTACATTTTTTAATTCAATTTGATTCATCGCTATACTCCCTTTCTGTCTTTGGTAATTTGCGTAATCACTGCATTACAAATAATTATTAAAATAATCGTTAAGGTGGCTAGCGCACTCGCTTCTGTAATATATCCATCCGAACGAAGTGAATAAATAGAAACCCCTAATGTCCTAGTATATGGACCGTAAAGTAGTGCACTTGTTGTTAACTCACGCATGGCTGGTAGGAAAATAAGGAAGAATCCTGAAACCATGGCCGGTCTAATAAGTGGGAACGTTATATCTTTCAACGATTCTGTATGAGATGCTCCACATGAACGCGAAGCCTCTTCCAATGACGGGTGAACCTGTCGTAATGCCGCCGAGGAAGCATTCATAGAGAATGATAGATAACGAGCCTGAAACACGTATTTTCTCAATGACAATCTAAC
>CAZRNT010000130.1:0-1112 GCA_964601525.1 uncultured Erysipelothrix sp. | reverse complement strand
TGTACCTGGTAATGAATAAGGAAGCATCGATAAAAATTCGAGAACTCCTTTTCCTTTTGGTTTAATTTTGATAATAACATAAGCAATCATTACACCTAAGAACATATCGATGATACCTGCTGAAGTTGATAGGAACAAGGAGTTTTTCAGCCCATCTCTAACCATCGTATTATTAAATAGAATGTTTGAATAGTTCTTGAATGACATATTAGCAAATGTTAATGGTAAACCGTAAGACTTGAGTAGTCCCACTAAGAAAATCATTCCCATTGGCACAACAACTACAACAAATAATGTTACAAACGACACAATTAGAAGAGGTATTTTTGCTCCACGCAATTTGATAAGTGTTGGACGCATACTCTTTCCTTTAATAATGTCATAACTTCCCGACTTCAAGAGCATTCTTTGAGCAATCAAGGCTACAGAAACAACTAAAACAAGTAAAATTGATAAGATTGAAGCCTCTCTAATTCCCTGGAAACTTCCTGAAGAACGGTTAATTAATTGGAAAATACGAGTTGGAAGTGTATATATATTTTGAGAGAAACCTAAGATTGATGGAACCCCAAAGTGTGAGAGAGATGAAATCATAATTAGAAGTGCTCCAGATGAAATCGCAGGACGAACAAGTGGCAATGTAATTTTTCTAATTACATAACCTTGTTTTGCTCCAGCAATTCGTGCTGATTCTTCCAATGTAGGATCCATTCTTTCTAATGCACTAACAACTTGCATAAAGACAAACGGGAAATAATAAGATATTTCAACGAAAACAATTCCCCAAAGCGAGTTGATATTTATTGGCGCACTACTTAAATTAAATGTAGACATTAACCAATTATTTAAATATCCACCACGACCTGATAGTAATAAGTCCCAGGCCATCGCTCCAAAAAATGGAGGAAACATGTATGGGATACTAAATAAAGCACGCATGAATCCTTTCATAGGAATATCACTACGTCCTAATAACCAAGCATAGAACAATCCCATTGCTGTTCCGATTAAGGTGACCCAGAAAGCAATTTTTATTGTATTCCACATTGCCCCTAAATTTTCAGGGTCAAATAGAACACGACCAAAGGTTGTGATATCTAAGCTACCATTAC
>CAZRNT010000129.1:0-2754 GCA_964601525.1 uncultured Erysipelothrix sp. | reverse complement strand
GGTACTGCTAAAACTGAAGAAGAGGAATTCTTACAGATTTATAATATGAGAGTTATTGAAATTCCAACAAATAGACCAGTAGTTCGTGAAGATTTACCTGATTTAATTTATGGTACTCAAAAAGCAAAGTTTGAATCATTATTGAATACTGTTAAAGAACTCCATGAAAAAGGACAGCCTGTTTTAGTTGGTACTGTTGCTGTTGAGACAAGTGAGTATATCAGTATGATGATGAAACAGCGAAAAATACCACATGAAATTCTTAATGCTAAAAACCATGCTCGAGAAGCACAAATCATTGAAAAAGCTGGTCGTAAGGGTTCTGTTACAATAGCAACTAACATGGCAGGTCGTGGTACTGACATTAAACTTGATGAGGAATCAAGAGCTTTGGGTGGACTTGCTGTATTGGGTAGTGAACGCCATGAATCACGACGTATTGATAATCAGTTACGTGGACGTTCTGGTCGTCAAGGTGATCCGGGTGTGTCTCGTTTCTTTGTTTCGTTTGAAGATGATTTAATGATTCGTCATGGTAGTGAAAGATTTGAAGGTGTTTATAGTAAACTTGGTGATGTTGCGATTGAAAACAAAGTGATCACTAAGCAAATTGAAGCAGCACAGCGAAGAGTTGAGGGAATTAACTTTGATATTCGTAAAACTTTATTAGACTATGATGATGTTTTAAGACAACAACGTGAAATTATGTATGAACAAAGAAACACTGTATTAGAAAGTGAAAATGTTCATGATATTATTCAAGGTATGTTTAAAAAGGTTATTTCAGATACAATTTCTTCGTATCGTGATTTTGAATCAAAAAATCAAGATGTAGACTATGAAGGATTATTGGATGCTTTACAAAAAATGAATATTGTGGATGATAAAATAAATGTCGAACAATTAAAAGAAATTAGTATAGAAGATTTACAAGATACTCTTACAAATGATGCTTGGGCTCAATATGAAAGTAAAATTTCAGAGGTTGAGGAGCAGTTTGTTAAGGTAGAAAAAGAAATGGTCTTGAGCATGATTGATAGAACTTGGATTGATCATATTGATGCAATGGCAAAATTAAGAGAAGGAATTCACTTACGTTCCTATGCACAAGAAAAACCATTACAAGCTTATGTAAATGAAGGATTTGAAATGTTTGAAGAAATGTTGAGTAAAATTGCAGAAGATATTGTTATGTTCTGTGTGAATGTGAAAATAGAATATAGACAAGGGTGATAATATGGAATTATTTGAAATTAATCAAATGGTCAATGATTCATTGACTTCTTTAAAGACATTGGGTGACTCTCTTTGACTTAGATCAAATCAAAGAGAATGTTAAACAATTAGAATTAGAAATGATGGAAGATGGCTTTTGGGACGATCATAAAAAAAGTGCCCAACATGTCCAGGATATCAATCACAAAAGAAAGTTACTTGAAAGCTATGAAGCATTAAAGGATCAATTAGATTCTTGTGCTGAGAGTGTTGAATTATTGAAAATGGAAAGTGATTTAGAGTTTCAAGAAGAATTATCAACTGTTGTTGTTGATTTGAAGAAGGAACTTGATGATTTTTCACTTTTAGTTCTTTTAAATCATGATTATGATCAAAAAAATGCAATTTTAGAAATTCATCCTGGCGCCGGTGGTACAGAGAGTCAAGATTTCGCGGAAATGCTTTACAGAATGTATACTCGTTGGGCGCAGAAAAAAGGTTATAAGGTAGAGGTTCTTCATTATCTTGATGGTGATGAGGCTGGTATCAAATCTGTTAGTTTGTTGATTTCAGGAGCTTTTGCATATGGATATTTGAAAGCTGAAAAAGGAGTTCATCGCTTAGTTAGAATTAGTCCGTTTGATTCTTCGGGTAGAAGACATACATCATTCGCTTCAATTGATGTTTCTCCAGAATTTGATGATAGTATTGAAATTACTATTAATCCTGAGGATATTGAAGTTGATACATTCAGATCAAGTGGTGCTGGAGGTCAGCATGTTAACAAAACTGACTCTGCTGTGCGAATAACTCATAAAGCTACAGGAATTGTTACAACCTGTCAAAACGGAAGAAGTCAAATTCAAAACCGTGAAGAGGCTCTCAATATGTTGAAGAGTAAGTTATATCAAAGACAAATTGAAGAACAGCAAGCACAAATGGCACAAATTAAAGGTGACCAAAAGGCAATTGAGTGGGGTTCGCAAATTCGTTCTTATGTTGTACATCCCTATACAATGGTTAAGGATCATAGAACTCAACATGAAACAAGTCAGCTCGATGACGTTTTTGATGGGGATTTAGATCCGTTTATTGAGTCTTTCTTGAAAATGAATGTGAGCGATTAGATGAAGAAGAACAAAGATTTAATACTAGACTTAGTTTTGATATTTGCTGGTAATTTAACTATAGCTTTTGCAGCGACATTTTTTATATTACCAAATAAAATTTTATCGGGAGGGGTCGCTGGTTTTGCCATCGCTCTTTACCCGATTTTTAAAATTGATCCTGAAATTATGATTAATATAATTCTTGTTGTCACATTTATGCTTGGTTTTTTCTTTTTAGGAAAAACTTTTGCATTAAAAACATTAGCAAGTACAATTTTATATCCGATGTTTGTTTATGTTTTTTCATCGATGGAGTTTCAAAGTACTATAGATCCAATTTTAGCCTCTATATATGGGGGGCTACTAACTGGTGTAGGCTTAGGATTAACTTTCCGAACAGGTGCAAGTACTGGAGGAATGGATATTGTTC
>CAZRNT010000128.1:0-2801 GCA_964601525.1 uncultured Erysipelothrix sp. | reverse complement strand
ATTTTTATACTAATTATATAAATCTAGAAATAGTAAGTGATGACATAGAATTAGTAAAAGAGCAAATTCTACTTAATGCTGAAAAATGGTCAATAAATCCAAAGGAAATATTGATGGAAGATTTAGAAGTTGAAGTTGGTAATGTCTACAACTTAGATCAAGTTTCGATGATATATCGTGACTATCTGAACATTAATTATAAATATCATACTGAATTGACATTAAACCACTGTGGTCTAATTGAGATGGAATTTAGTCCAAAAGATTCACGCACTTATAATAGTTTATGGAAAGTTGAATATGAAATTGCTAAGTTCGCTAATGATAATAACTATAATTATGAGCTTATAAAGAAAGTTCCAGAGGCATCTTATGATCCATTCTCGCAAATAAAAGATCTATTGAAGATGTCACATCAGAAACTTTATAAAAAGAATATGGAACTTGTAGGTTTAAACGAAGCCAGTGAAATGGGCTACTTTACTAAAATACACTATCTAGATATTATAGGAATGGGTCCAAATTGTGAATTCAATGGAATGGAATGCGTTGATCTAGAATCATTAGGCAAGACATACACAATTCTAATACAATTACTAGAATCCTTAAATAAAGAGATGCCATTAAATTATCTTGATCTAAGGCAAATAATAAATGAATTTGATCCCATAAATTTAATCTTCCTAGAATCACCTGATGAAGGTGCACCATTAGACGAATACGATGTAGAGACATTACGAATTATGCGTTATCTCCATTCATCGATGACAAAAGAAGAAATAATGAAACTTGTTGACGATGTATTCGATTACTTCTTCAATGGTGATGACATAATAAAAATTGTATATCAAAGAGAGAAAGAGGACTTAGAAGAAGTTGCTGATAAAATTATAAATCTATATAAAGAGCATCAATCTAATTTAGATTGATGTTTTTCACATATAAAGCTTATAATGAGTATGAGAACAAAACATGTAATAGAAGGTGATTTTAATGAAATTATACATGTGCAAAGAAAAATCCGATTTAAACCAAGAAAAACTCCATAAAGATTATAATTTAAGTTTTTATCAAAAAGGCGATAAACATGCTTGGGCAAATATAATGTATAAAACTAAGGAATTTTCAAGTGTCAAAGAAGCACTTGAACGTTTTGAAAATGAGTTTTCTAAAAGAGAAGAAAAATTAAAATGTACATGCATGTTTATCGAAACTAAAAAGCAAGATAAAATAGCAACAATTATTGCATGGAATGGGACATTTAATAATCAAGAAATAGGACGAATTCACTGGCTGTCTGTAGTCCCTGAACATCAAGGAAAATCTTTATCAAAATATTTATTATACAAGGCAAGTGAATTACTATTTCAAAAATATGATTTAATCTATTTAAGCACACAAAGTAAAAGTGAGAAAGCAATAAATCTATATCTAAATAACGGATTTAAACCTTGTCAATTAAATGAAACTGTCGAGAAAGAATGGGATAGAATTTATGATAATTATCATAATTACTTAAAATTAAGAGATAAGCAACTATGAGTTGACAAAATGAAAGCTATAATTGGTGGTATGCAATAGTTTTGATGCTTATAATTAAATTGTAAGTAAAGATGAAAAAGGAGAAGAAGATGAATCTAGCAGAAAAAATAATTACATTGAGAAAAGAGATGTCATGGTCACAAGAGGAGCTTGCCAATGAAATCAATGTATCAAGACAAGCAGTATCGAAATGGGAGCAAAATCAATCCGTTCCAGATATGGATAAAATAATTAAAATGAGTGAATTATTTAAGGTTTCTGTAGACTCTTTAGTTAAAGATGATATTGAAATTAAACAAGAAGTGAAAAGTGAAAAGATTAATTTAAAAAGTTTAAACTTAGAGGATGCTCAAACTTACTTAACATTAGTTTTTATTCAATCAAAGAAAATTGCTTTCTCAGTAATGTTATTTATTTTATCACCCGTTGTTTTAATTATTTTAACAAGCTTGTCGGAAATTAATTCCACTAAGATTAGTGAAAATTCCGCAAGTGCAATAGGATTAATAATCTTATTGTTAATGATCGCTGTAGCAATAGCCATCATAATAATTACTTCATCGAAGCTAGCTGATTATCAGTATTTAGATTCTGAATTACTTAGAATTAATCCAGAAGTAAGAGAATTTGTTAATGAAGCTCGCTCGATATATAAAACGGAGTATACCAAGAAATTAGTATTGGGTATAGTATTATGTGTTTTATCAGTCTTACCGCTTTTTATAAGATTATTATTTACTCATAATAATCAATCTATCTATGCAGTTCCAATGATTTTATTTTTTGTATCAATTGGGGTCTACTTTTTAATAGAAAGCTCCATTAAAAAAACAGCTTATGAAAAGCTGCTTCAAGAAGGAGAGTTTACAAAGCAAAATAAACTTAAAAAGCCAATGAGAAATAAATTAAGTACAGTTTATTGGCTCCTTTGTACAACAATCTTTTTGGCATATAGTTTTATCACTAGGAATTGGGGTTACTCTTGGATTATTTATGCGCTTGCCGGAATAATGTATCCATTACTATTAGCAATCCTGGATTTATTTACAGACTGAGATTGTTTTTAATTAGGAGAACAAGACTTTTGACGTATTTATCATCGTCTGAGCTTGTTCTCTTTTTTTGGTTTTGGTGTTTTTTGTTTTGCGATCTTAATTTAGCATGTACATATCTTCTATTTAAAAGAGAATCAATATTTTTATTCGTAAAGATAAGTCCATTTTGACTTATTGGACTGGCATTTTTCAAAAGACATAGAC
>CAZRNT010000127.1:0-2807 GCA_964601525.1 uncultured Erysipelothrix sp. | reverse complement strand
TCAATAAGGAAAGAAGATCCAGTCTTGATTAATGGGGATATAGACTTTATTGATCTAGATCATGACAAATTATTTATATACAAAAGAACTCTAGAAGATTCTGTTTACTTATGTATCCATAATTTTTATAGAGATGAACTTGAGTATGTACTTGATGATGAAATATCAGAAATAATTGTTCATAATTATCCGAAAATACAAATGAATAATAATAAAATTCATCTTCGAGCTTATGAAAGTCTTATTGTAAAACTTAAGTAAATATGGAAATTAAATCCTTCATATTATAAACTATAGTAAATGGAGGAAAATGATGAGTAAAATTTATTTAGTAAGACATGGTCAAACAATATTTAATCATTTAAATAAAGTACAAGGATGGTGTGATAGTCCACTTACAGAAGCTGGTGTTCAAGGAGCGATTGATTGTGGAAAAGGTCTTTCGAATATTAAGTTTGAACAAGCATATTCTAGTGATTTACGTCGAGCAGAAACAACATTAAAACTAATCTTACAAGAGAATCAATCTATTCCTAATAAAATAGAATCTGAACCAGCACTACGTGAACTTTGTTTTGGGGACTATGAGGGACGGTTTGAAGATGAAAGAAAAATTGCTTGTGCAAAAGTATTGTTAGGTCATGATAGCCTAGAAATCATGAATGAGAAGCTTAAGGCGAGAGAAATATTGCCGGATAAAATGATGAATGCAATTCATAGCATTGATACATCAGGATATGCAGAAACTTATGAAGAAGTTCAAGAAAGAGCCATAGCGAAACTTCAAGAGATTGCGAAAAATTGTGAAGCTAATGGCGGTGGGAATATCCTTGTAGTTAGTCATGGAGTCACGATTGTGTCTGTGATTGATGCCTTACCAGGAAAAAAATTACAAAAAGTAAGTGATATGAAAAATATGAGCGTTACTGTTTTAGATTATAGTGATGACAAATTAACTGTGGAAAAAGTTGCTTCCATGGAGTATGTAGAGAATAAATAAAGCCCTTGCATGAGCAAAGGCTTTATTTTTTAAAATTCTAATTCTTTGTTTTTAAAGACTTGGATTGCTAATACAGAGTTTACAATTAAATATCCTAAGAGAATTAATAATTCTTTATTAAATGTGAAACGATTACTTAGCCAGGTGCTAAGTGTTGTGCTGCTGAGAGATTCAATTAGGTAAACTTGAAGATTACCAAAGATATTGATAATAAAATTTTGGCTTAATAGTAAACCTAAGATCAAGTTCACTGTACCAGAACTTAGTAAGACAAAGACAACGATACTGCTGGATGAACTTTGGCTAAAGTAAGCTACGATGTTTGTAAGTGCAGCATAAGATAAAACCTTTATTGCACTAACGATACTTATTTTTATAAGCATTTCTTGAAACTGTTTAATATCAAAGGAAAAGACTAGTGCATTTAAATTAATAATAAGATAAAGATAGCTAAATGCTAATATTGTAAGAAAAGTAAATGTAATCAGTTTATAGATTACAACTTCTGCTCTTGTATAACCATGACCAAGAACGGCTTGACTATTTTTGCTTTTCATATCATCGCCGTAGAGTAAACTGTATAAAAATATTCCAATTAACATTGAGCTCATTGAGATAATGGTTTGAGAGATTGTGAAATAATCTTCTCCAGAAATATTTTTACTGCCTATAATTAAGATTAATCCTGTGAATGCTACTGTACAAAATAGCGTGTAGTAATAAAATCCTTTTTTTCTAAAAATACGAAATAAATCAGCTTTAAATAAATCAAGCATTATTGAATACCTCCTTTAGTTAATGAAAAGTAGAAATCTTCAAGACTACTCTTGTGATAATAAAACTCTTCAATTTCAATATTATGACTCATAAGATTTCTTAGAAGTACATAGTTATCCAAGCTAGAACTTATTTGTACATCACCATTTATATTTTCATTAAGAATGGTAACTGAAGCATCGCTGCTTAGATAATTGATTAAATCTTCTTGATTTCTTGCTTTGATTAACAAGGAGTCTTTTTGTTCTAATAATTCCTCGCGACTAATTTCTTTTAATAAAACACCATGATCAATCATTCCAAATCTTGTAGCGATTAAGCCTAGTTCATTCAAAATATGGGATGAAACAATTAAAGTCATATTAAATTCTTTATTTAAACGTTTGATTAGATTTCGAACATCAACAATTCCTTGTGGATCTAAACCATTTATAGGCTCATCAAGAATAACAATCTTAGGGTTTCCCATAATAGCATTTGCGATTCCTAATCTTTGCTTCATACCCATTGAAAAAGATTTAAAAGGCTTATTAACGTTTTCTAATTCAACGATTTTTAAAACTCGATCAACTTCATTTTTATCGTCAATACCCTTCAATAATCGATAGTACTCTAGATTGTCTTTAGCGTTCAAATATGGAAAGAAACTTGGATTAATATAAAATCCAATGTCTTTTCTAGCAAGACGAAGTTCATCATTGCCCTTACTTGATAATATGCTAATCTCACCATCTTGGTAATTTGATAAGCCAAGAATCTGTTTAAATAAAGTTGTTTTACCTGCTCCGTTTTTACCAATTAAACCATAGATATCACCTTCGTAGACATTTAAACTAACATTGTCTAAAGCATGAAAATCTTTGTAGTACTTATTTAAGTTTTTAATTTCTATTGCTTTTTTCATAGTTCCTCCTGTATCACTGTATTATGATAATAGCACAACGAAAACCGAAAGTAAACCAAAGTATAAAACAATTTTAAAATACTCGCTATGGTATAATAAATATAGAAAAGAAAGGGTGATTTAATG
>CAZRNT010000126.1:2254-2823 GCA_964601525.1 uncultured Erysipelothrix sp. | reverse complement strand
GTACCACGTAAGGTAATTTTGATGGTTCAAGCAGGTCGTCCTGTAGATTTAGTAATAGAAATAATTCTACCTTTATTAGATCAAGGTGACATTATTTTAGATGGTGGGAACTCAAACTTTAACGATACCATTCGTCGTACTAAAGAAATCGAAGCACAGGGCTTTCGTTACCTAGGGGTTGGTATTTCAGGTGGTGAAGAAGGAGCTCGATTTGGTCCAGCAATCATGCCTGGTGGTTCAAAAGATGCATATGCATTTGTAGCACCGATTCTAGAAGCTATTTCTGCTAAATACGAAGGTGAAGCATGCTGTACCTATATGGGAACAGATGGTGCGGGTCACTACGTTAAGATGGTTCATAATGGAATCGAATATGCAGATATGCAATTAATTGCAGAATCATATTCAATCCTTAAAAATATTGGAAAATTCTCTAACTCAGAAATCCAAGCGATTTTTGAATCATGGAATGAGGGTGAATTAGAATCATTCTTAATCGAAATTACAGCAAACATCTTTAAAGTAAAAGATAGCGAAACAGACAAAGACATCATTGATGTTATTTTAGA
>CAZRNT010000126.1:0-2244 GCA_964601525.1 uncultured Erysipelothrix sp. | reverse complement strand
ATGGACTGCTGATGAAGCACTCAATACAGGAACTGACGCATCACTACTTGCAAGTTCTGTATTTGCTCGTTTCATGTCAGCGATCAAAGATCAACGTGTCATTGCAAGTGAGCGTTTAACATTTGATACTCCAGCATATGAAATTGAAGATAAAGACGAATTTGTTGAAATGGTTCGTCAAGCGCTATATGCAAGTAAGATTATTGCTTATGCACAAGGTTTTGACTTAATGAAAAATGCTTCAGAAGCATTTGATTGGAACTTAGATTTTAGTAGTATTGCGAAAATCTTTAGAGAAGGATGCATTATTCGTGCTCGTTTCTTAAATAGAATTGCGGATGCTTATACAAGAAATCCTGAACTTGCTAACCTAATGCTTGACGAAACATTCAAGAATACATTAGTTGATTATCAAGAAAGCTTACGTGAAGTCAACGTACTTGCAATCCAAAATGGAATCAGTATTCCAGCATTTACCAATGCTATTGCTTACTTTGATGCTTATCGCCAAGCAAATTCAAATGCAAACCTAATTCAAGCACAAAGAGATTACTTTGGTGCTCATACATTCGAAAGAACAGATCGCCAAGGAAGCTTCCATCACCAATGGGGCGAAAACAATGAAGAATAACAGTCATATCGTTACCATCTTTGGTGGTACTGGTGATTTAAGTTTTAGGAAATTACTTCCAGCCTTCTACAATCTATTCGCAAATGATCAAATTCCTGATTCATTTCATATCGTAGTAATCGGCCGCCAAGATCTTGATACAGACTCATACAGAGAACGCCTCAAGCCTTGGCTGAAAGAACACAGTCGTTGTCACATTGACGATGAAAAAATGAATGAATACTTAGAATATGTATCATATTTTAAGATGACATTCACTGAAGATGAAGGATATCCAAAACTTAAAAAGTATTACGAAGAATTAGACAAGGATGCGAAACTGCTCTATTACTTTGCAGTCTCCCCTTCTTTCTTTGAAACCATTGCTCTTAAATTAGAAAAGCATGGCCTAAGTGAAAATGCGAAAGTCATCATTGAAAAACCCTTTGGCAACGATTTAGAATCAGCAATTGAAATCAATGAAACCTTAAGCAATATCCTAAGTGATGAAAACATTTATCGAATTGATCACTATATAGCAAAAGAAATGGTTCAAAACATCTTCACCATTCGCTTCTCCAATGCTTTATTCAAAGAAGTATGGCAAAGCAACAGCATTAAATCAATTCAGATTAGTGCTAATGAAACAGTTGGTGTAGAATCCCGAGGTAACTTCTACGAAACAACAGGAGCATTAAAAGATATGTTCCCTAATCATTTACTACAGATCCTCTCTATAGTAACCATGGAAGAACCCCAAACATTTGAAGCCAACGATATTCATCACCAGCAAGAGAAAGTTCTTGAGAAACTTTACATAGAAAACATCAAAGAAGATGTAGTCTATGGTCAGTATACAGCTGCGAAAGACTCCCTTGCCTATCGTGAAGAAGAAAACGTTGATCCACAATCAGAAGTTGAAACCTTTGTTGCATTAAAACTAGGAATTGACAATGAACGTTGGAAAGATGTACCCATCTTTGTAAGAACAGGTAAAAGGATGCAAAAGCGATCAACAGAAGTCGTCATCGAATTCAAAGAGAAACTAGGCGAAACAGCCAACCTTCTCATCATAAGAATTCAACCCGATGAAGGCGTCTATATCCGCTTCAACATCAAAAAACCTGGACAAACAAACGAAACAAAAACCGTATTCATGGACTTCTGCCAAAGCTGTGACTACGAAAACAGACTTAATACACCTGAAGCCTACGAAAGACTACTCAACGCAGCAATGCAAGAAGACCACACACTCTTCGCAAGCTTCAAACAAGTCCAACTATCCTGGGCCCTAGCAGAAGAGATTATCAAAGGCAGCAAAGATAATCCAATCCACTTCTACGAAGCCTTCACAAACGGACCAAAAGCAGCCCACGACCTCCTCACCAAAGACTCCTATCACTGGATCGATGAAGAAGTCCTAGGCGAAGTTAACGATATATAAATAAAGGGGCTGTAACGAAATAGAGACTAAAATTTAATCTCTAGGAGCGAAAGCTCCTTTTTTTTAATGGTTAATATACTTTTATTGTAAATATAAAAAACACGAGTAACTCGTTCTAATTCCTTGATATTGAGAGCACTTAAAAAGAACTCTTGTGATTTTTGTGTCTTCTAGTGTAATACTCTATGCT
>CAZRNT010000125.1:0-2878 GCA_964601525.1 uncultured Erysipelothrix sp. | reverse complement strand
GAAAATAGGTGTTGCACTTAATTTGACAATTTATCTACATATAAAAAAGAGCTTAGTACTTTATTCGTACTAAGCTCTTTTTAGTTTATCGTTACTTTTGTAGACATAAATCATGTAAATGATTAATATCATTGACGTGATGATATCCGCTACAACCTGTATATAAATTAGACCGTTGATGGCAAACAAATTATTTAAGATATAAATGAGGGGAATGAAAATTAAACCTTGGCGAGCAATGCTGAAGATAAATCCTGCGATATTCTTTTTGATGACTAGTAGATAAACAATGGCTATTGATTGGAAAGCATATGTGAAAAAGAATATACTGTTGGCTACAAGTGATTTTCTTGCGATAGAAATCACTTCTGCATTATCACTAAATGCATGAAGAATTGGATTAGTGAAAAGTATGATTAAAATTCCTACAATAACACTGGCTCCTATTGACCATTTATAAGCAAGTTGATTTGCTTCTTTTAGGCGATTGTGATTATTTGCTCCATAGTTGTAGGAGGCAAATGTTTGATAACCTCTTGAGAAACCTGTGATTGCTAGTATTACCATACTTAGTACGCGGTTTACAATACCAATTGATGCAATGACATGATCACCGTAAGTAGCGGCTAAAACATTTGTTAGTGTCATTGAGTAGCTTTGGAAAAGATTGATGGCAAAAAGTGGTAAACCAACATAAGCTATGGGCTTAATAATCCAAGATTTAATTTGTACTTTCTTAATGGATATTTTTAATAGGTTTTTTCCAAAGAAATAGTATTGGAATAAAATAATAAAGGATACAAGTTGGGCGATGGCCGTTGCGATTGCTGCACCAGCAATTCCCATATCGAGTGTAAAGATCAAAATAGGATCTAGAATAATGTTGATTAGGGATCCTACAATTTGTGAACTTGCACTAAGTTTTGCGGCTCCTTCAGCTCGGATTAAGTTTGTTAGAGCTACAGATGGTATATGAAACACAAAGGATAGAACTAATATCTTACTATAATCAAGAGCGTAAGGTAGTACTTGCTCAGATGCTCCTAGTGCTGTAAGTAATTCTGGTAAAAAAAGTAAAAGACTTAGACTTGCTAGTGCAAAGATAAATGTATAGGCAAGGGTAGAACTTAAAACAATTTCTGCTTCATTTGTTTTATCTGCACCTAAAAGTTCAGAAATAAGTGCAGATGCACCATTACCAAAGAGTAAACCGACTCCTGGCATAAACATCATTAATGGGAATGCAACCGATAAAGCACTCATTTCTAGAGTACCTAGTTGTGCTACAAAGTAACTGTCTACAAAGTTATATAAGCCAATCATGAGTAAACCAATAATGCTTGGTATTCCTAGTTTTAGTAGGCCCTCTTTTACGGGGGCATCTTTCATTAAATATAAACGTGAATCTTCCATAAAAAAACACTCCTATCACAAGTGTTTATTATAACTGAAATAGAAGTGTTTTCAAATTTTAATTTAATTTCATCTGTTTTTTAAGATAAGCCTTGAACCAAATAACTAAAATAGTTCCTTTAATGATGCTTGAGATACTGATACTCCACCATACACCTGCGATACCTATTGCTTCTGATAAGACTAAGGCCATTGGGATACGTAATAAGGTAAAAACAGTTGCGACAATGGCTGGTATATGTGTTTTCCCAAGTCCGTTGAAAGCTCCTACTGTCAACATTTCTAAGCACATAAAGAGTTGAGAATAACCAATTGCTTGCATATATACAATTCCATGATCTAAAACATTTTGTTCATTAATAAAGACTCTAAAGATTGGTTCAGGGAAAAGAATAAAAATTAATGAAATGATTAAACCAAAGATACTTACTAGTTTTAATGAAATGCGATATCCTTCATCGACACGATCCATATTGTGATTTCCATAGTTTTGTCCTATGAAAGCAGAGATGGCACCTTGTAAGCCACCGATTGTTACATAGGAAATAGATTCTATTTGAATTCCGATTCTTTGAGCTGCCATTGCATCTGTACCAAATCCGACAACAATTCTTGCCATGACCATTGAGATTGCGATGAAGATAAATCTTTGGGCTGTAACAGGAATTCCCATGCGAATTACTTCTTTAATTTTTGCCCAGTTGATTTTAGCTCTTAGTCCATCTTTTAGTTCTTCTTTAGAATTTACATAGAGTAAAACAAAAATTAGGATTCTTGAAAGGTTTGTTGCCCATGCTGCTCCTACAACGCCCATCTTTGGTATAAATGAGAAACCAAAGATAAAGATTGGATCTAAAATAATATTTAAAAATAGTCCAATCGCATTAGCTCTAAAGGTTAGTTTTGTATTTCCATAACTTGTAAGTATTGTTACATAAGTTGCAACTAAAAATAGAAATGGAACTCCAAACAGTGAATGTCGCAAATAAGAGACAGCTGTATTAAAGATGTATGCATCATCAATTTTGAAAAATGAGATTAAAGGTTCAGCAAATATAAAAGTGAAGATAGAAAAAACCACCGATAAAACAATGGATACAATAATACCATTTCTTACGTAGGTATCACTGTCTTCTTTATTTCCCTCGCCAAGCTTTTGAGCAACCATAACTCCGGTACCGGTAATAATCAAGGTCGATAAAGCTTGAGCAAAGTTCATAAAAAATCCAGCGGTACCAATTGCGGTAACGGCTGAGCTTCCTAATTTACCAATCCAAATCATATCAACCAAACCTAATGCTGTTTGAATTAGGTTTGAGAGTACTATTGGCCAAGATAAAGCTATTAGTACTTTCTTTATGTCATCATTCAACATGTTTATGTTATTGTTCATTTTTATCGCCTCAATTCACTAGCATGATTGTATCATTTTATATTAAAATAATGAAGAGAAATAGGTTATACT
>CAZRNT010000124.1:2336-3061 GCA_964601525.1 uncultured Erysipelothrix sp. | reverse complement strand
TGTATCTTTAACTCCAGCACTTGCGAGTGCTGTGGCGATAGCGACATTAACGTGTGTTGGTAGTGCTTCGATTGCTTCTTTACTGTTTCCATTAAAGACGGTGATTTCTTCATCAATGTCTAAAATCCCTTCTTGATTTAAGGATGTTTTAGAAATTACTTGTGGTGATTTTGTTGCCTGCATTTTGACTTCGATTGGGCTCATGAGACTTGCTGTTCTTAGTATATCGAAACCGCCAACAGATCCACTTGCTATGTGCACTTTAACATCGTTTTCTTGAGCTAAAGATTTAATTTGCTTGTAGAATTGTTCATTCGCAAAAGCTCCAATTGATAGCACAACAAAGTTTATTTTAGCCTCTAGAATAGTAGCTGCATAATCTTTAACTGCATTTACTGATGCTGCTTCTGAAATATAGTCGGGTTTTAGCTTAATGAGTTCATCAATTGAAAAACATGCTTTACAATCATATTTAGTGGCGAATGCGTTGGTTTTGTTCTTGTCTCTACCTAGAACACCAATGAGTTCATAGTCAGGAAGGAAGCCGTCTAAATAGGCTTGTGCGACAATTTTATTTAATTTTCCAGTTCCTATAAGAGCGAGTTTGTATTTCATATCTATGTTCTCCTTTTGTTTTGTATATATTTCACCATGTTTATAATTTGACTAATTAAATAGACAAGGATAAAATCAAGATATTAAGAACTTTCTTAAGATAAGTGCCA